>JAOZVJ010000096.1 GCA_029938215.1 Arcobacteraceae bacterium
ACACTCATAACCTCAATTCCAAATAAAGAATTCCCACTACTTAGTACAGATGTAATACTATTTCTATATACAGTATCTTTTTTCTTTTTTATAGGATAAAAATCAACCATTAATCCTAAGCTATCTTTTAAAAAAAATTCATTTAGATTTTTTGATTTTTTTTGTAATTCAGAACTATTTCCACTACTAATCGCGTTAATTAAAGTTTTATCTTGAATGATTGAACCATTTGCTATTTTAAAATTATGTCTTTTTTCATTAATTTTATTTTCCAACCCCAAAAGATAAGTGTTTGACATACTTATATATACTTCTTTCGAAACGCTACTTGTCATAGTCATAAGAACATACATTGTCACAATTATACCTGTAGTAGAAAATAATGAGATTAGCCCAAACCATAATCCCTTATTTTTTCTTAATCTCGCAAACAACTCTTGTAAATATTTAATAAAACTAAACATAACACCCCTTATAAATAATATAAAAAACTATTTTACGACTTTTTGCCTTACATATCACTTTATCGTTCTGTCAGCGATTTTCTAGAAATATCTTTTAATGGTTTTAATATATATTGCATTATAGTTTTTTTGCCTGATAAAATATTTACATTGGCAACCATTCCTGGCAAAATTGGTAAATCAGGCGCAAACTCAAAATCTGTTGCCTCAACCTTGATTTCATAAAAAACACTTCCTTTGTCATCCGTTGTGCTATCAGAAGCTATTAAAACCAAAGTCCCTTCTAGCATTCCATATTTTGAAGAATCGTATGCTGTTATCTCTATAGAAACTTTTTGTCCTGTCCAAATAAGTGCCCTATCTGATGTTTTTATTTTTGCTTCAATCATCAAAGATTCATCTGCTGGTGTTATTTCTGCAATTTTATCTCCTGATTTTATAATTCCACCTACTGTATTGAAATATAATTTATTTACAACACCTTTTACGGGAGAAACAACAGCTTTTCTAATATCTCTATCTATATCTGCTTTACTTTTTTCCAAAAGCTTATTTACTTCTGTTTTTATCTTTGAATAATCTGAAAGAAATTTTGATCTAATCTTTGATTTTTCTGCATTAACTCTTTTTTTTGCTTCTTGTATTTCTTCTTTTAAAACAGGCAATGAATTTCTAACTTCCTCTATTTTTGTAACTACATTTTGTTTTTTTGCAAGTTCTGATATATACTCTTTTTTAGATACAACTTTTTTCTTTAATAATTTTTCTAATATTTCCATATTATCCATAGCAAGTCTTAATTCAATGGATAAATTATCAAACTTTATCTCTTGTTCTGTTAGTTTTAATTTTTTTTGTTTAACTTTATCAATAGCAATTTTAACTTTTCTTTTATTGTTTTGCAAATCTTCTTCGAAAATTTTTGTTTCATTTTCTACGATATCAGGTATAGCCTTTCTCATTCTTTTTGGAAAAGCAACTTTTTCTTTCCCTTCAATTTGCGCTTTTAATCGAATAATATTAGCCTGCAAAGAATCCAACTCCATTTGTTTTGACTTTAAATCTGCCCTAAATAAAGCTTGAGAAAGTTTATATATCATCTGATTTTTTTTAACCTTATCGCCCTCTTTGACTAAAATATCAGAAACTATCCCACCTTCTAAATGCTGTAAAACTTTTTTTTGTCCAGATGGTATAACTTTTCCTTCTCCTCGAACAACCTCATCAATCTCACTAACTGATGCCCAAGTTAAAAAAGCAATAAAAAAAAGCCCAATAGGAATAACAAGTACACGATAATTCCAATTTTCTTCTTCAAATAATCTATTCATATTATTTCCCTTGTAATGCTCTTAAAACAGAATCTTTCGGTCCATCTGCTACAATTTTACCTTCATTTAAAACAATAACTCTATCTACCATTTCAAGTGCCGCAAACCTATGAGTAATAACTATCATAGTTTTATCTCTTGCTATTTCCATAACCTTTTTTACAAGTGTTTTTTCCAATCCAACATCAAGACCAGTAGTAGGCTCATCAAGTATTAAAATAGAAGGATCCTTTAAAAGTGCTCTTGCCATTGAAACTAAATGTCGCTGACCTACTGATAAATTCGAACCTCGCTCACCAACTTGAAGTCCATCTCCTTGCCCTGATTTTTTTACCAAATCTTCAAGACCAATTATTTTAATAAGTTCCATCATTTTTTCTTTGCTAATTGGTTGAGATAATTCTATATTTTCTTTTAGTGATCCTGAAAATAAAAAAGGCTCTTGAGGCATCACACCAATATTTTGCCGAACTTCTACTGGATGCAAAGTGGAAGTGTCATGACCATCTAAAAATATACTTCCTTTTGATGGAACATTAAGTCCAGTAAGTAGTCTTAAAAATGTACTTTTACCAGCACCTGTTTGTCCAATTATCCCTACTTTTTCACCTGCATTAATTTTAAGATTGCACTTTTCCAATGATGGATATTTACTATCTTTATAATAAAAGCTAACTTTCTTAAATTCTATATCACCTTTTAATTTTCCTATACCGATTTCTATATTTTTATTGCTTTCTGTAGGCAAATGCCAAAAATCATTTATAACATTTAAAGAATCTTTTATCTCTCTAAATCTTATTGCCATCATAGACAGTTGAATAACGGGTACCATAGCCCTGCTTGAAAGTATTGTAACAGCAATCAAACCACCAACAGTTAGATTTTTATCCGCTATTTCAAAAACACCTACAATGATTACCATCATTGAAACAAATTGCACAACTGCTTGAGACATATTTGCCGAAAAAGCATTTAAAGATTGTATTTTCATAGCTATAGTATCTGCAAAAGCAACTACGCCTCTCCAATTAAAAAGTTTTGTTGAAGCCGCATTTGATAATTTTATTATCTCACTTCCCTGAATCAGTTCAACCAAAAAACTTTGTTTTGATTGTGTATTTTGAAGATTTTTTTTACTTAAACTGGCGATTGGTATTTGCATAATAATATTAAAAGCAAGAATAAAAAAAGCAACACAAATAGGCACTGCAGCTACTGCTGGAGATATCATAAAAATTACAATAACAGCTAATATAAAAAATGGAAAATCAATAACCTGAGAAATAGATTTTGTAGCAAAAAATTCTTTTACTTGATTTAATTCTCTAAAAAGATTTGCTTTAACACCTGTAAGCATAGTATCATACTGTGTTTGTACAGTTAAAATTCTTTTCATAAGCTCTTCTTCAAAATAAATTCCTATTTTTTTACCAGTCTTTTCAACTATATGATTTCTAACACTTTTAAAAACTATATCAAATATTAAGATTATAAACACACCAAAAGCCAAAACAAAAAGCGTTTCAGTTGCATTATTTGGCACAACCCTATCATACACGCTCATGGTAAATAAAGGGACAGTTAAAGCAAAAATATTTATAAAAATAGTTAAAATTCCTATCTCTACATATGTTCGCCAATAAGACTTCACTGGTCCCCAAAACCAAGATTCATCTCTTTTCAAATCTAATAACTCAGATTTTTTCTGATCTCTAAAAATAAGTATGGCTTTTTTGAATTTTTTAAGACTAGACGGTTCTAGCTTCTCTTCCGTTTTTGTTTTTGGATTATAAATAAAAGATTCTCTTGTATTTTTTTTAGTGTAAACGAATGCTTCACCTTTTTTATCAAAAATTATACAAGGTAAAAAATAATTAGCTATGCTATCGGCTCTTATGTCTTTTTCTACAGCAATCAAACCAACTTCATTTGCAACTCCTACTGCTGCTTCAGAAGTAAATCCATCATTACTGTTTGCAGAAAAATTTAAAATTGTTTCAGGAGATATCTCGCCATAATAAAAGTCAAGAACAAATTTTAAACTAAGAAATAATGAATTAAATTCTTGTTTTTCATCATCTCCTAATGAATATTTTTGAATTTCCTCTTGTGTTACATCATTTATATTTGCTATTTTCAATTTATTTTATCTTTATTTTAAATTTCACTCCAAGTTTAGCATAAATTGACTGAAATACTGAGTCCCACACTCTGTTTGTTTTTTGTCGAAAAAGTTTTGCACTAGGATACCAATGTGATTTTTCACCTTTATTGGCCCATCTCCAATCTGGAACTTTTTGTAAAGGTATCCAAACTTCTTTATTTAAAGCACCGCTTAAATGTGCAACAGAAGTATCAGAAGATATCACCAAATCAAGCTGATCTATAAATGATGCAGTTTTTTTAAAACTATTAAGCTTATGGGTTATGTCAATAATTTTATCTTCATAACCATATTTTTTTATATCACTTTTTTCGTCTCCAACTTGCAATGAATAAATATTAAGCTTTTTATTGTTTATTAATGGTTCAAGATATTTTAAATCAAACACCTTTCCATCATAACTTTCACCCGTAATAGAAGCACTCCAGCAAATACCAATATCAATCTTTCCTTTCTTTTTTGGAATAACTATTTCTTCATCTTTTGTACTTTTTAAATACGGCATTTTAATAGGTATCTCTTTATCTGTCTTCATTTTAAACAAATATGGCAATGACAACATAGCAATTTGATAATCAAACTGTGGAGTTTTTTGAGTATCTCTTGGATAAAAATAATCAACACCTTCAATACTATTTTCAAATAAATCTTCCAATTCATCCCTTGCTTGTAAAATCACATAACAACCGTATTTTTCTTTTAAAAGATATACAAATCTTACAAACTGAATACTATCGCCAAACCCTTGTTCACTATGCACTAAAAGTTTTTTATCTTTTATATCTTCAACTCCTGTAAATCGTGGTTTTAAAAATATATCTTTATGTTTAAAAATATGAGATTTCATTTCATCTTTTTTAAATCTCCACTCATACTCTTTCCAGCCGTTTAAATAATCACTTTTTGAAAGATAAACAGTAGCCAAATCAAAATGTGCATTTTCAAAATTAGGCTCTAACTCAATTGCTTTTTTATATGATTCTATTGCTTTATTTGTAAAATTCAAATTTTTATAAGAAGTACCGACATTACTGTAGGCGTTTGACCCTTTTGGCTCTAGTTCGATTGATTTTTCATGAAGCTTTGCTGCTTTTTTATATTCATAAATTTTATTATAAACATTTCCAAGATTTGTATAAGCTCCGCCATTTTGAGGATTGTATTTTATTGCCGTATCTAATGCCCTTATAGCTTCATCATATTTTTTAAGCTTATTTAAACAGGCGCCAATGTTGCTATATACTTCATAATATTTTGGATCAGTTTTTAAAGTAATTTTAAATATATCAACAGCTTGTTGATACTTTTTTTGCTTATATAAAATAACGCCTATATTATTGATAGCTTTTGCAAAATTTTCATCGTGTCTTACAGCCTCTTTGTATGCCAAAATTGCCTTGTTGTCATCGCCTATTTTTTCATAGGCAATTCCTAAATTATTATAATTCATAGCATCTTTTGGATTAAGTTTTATAGCTACAGCATATGCTTTTATAGCATTTTTAAAATTACCTACATCCCTTAAAAGATTTCCCATATTTCCATGAAATTGTGGATTTTTTGGATTTATTTCAATTGCTTTTTTTAAATATTCAAATGAACTTTTAAAATCACCTTGTATCTTTTTTATCACTGCTATATTTGCATAAGCATCACTATTGTTTGAATCCAACGATACAAGTTCTTTAAAAATTTCTATCGCTTCATCATATTGTTTTGTTTCATATTTTTTAATTCCTCTAAAATACAAATTCTTATTTTTATCCTCTTCCATTTTTTTCCTTAAAAAATAAAACCAATGCTAAAGTATTAATTCGGCTTATTTTGATTAAATATAGTTTGTATTTCTATTTTATTTTCAAAAATCTCATAAACAATAATATAACCTTTATATGTCATATCCCTTATGCTTTCATTTTTAAAATAAAATGATTTTCTATATTTGTATGGCATATTTGGTATTTTTTCACACTGTTCTTTTAAATTTTTTACCAGCAAAATATTTATCTTTAACTATATTTTGCTGAATATTTTTTAATTGAAATCTAAAATTTAGAGTATAATCAATTTGCATACTTTAACTCTAATTCTTTTTCAAACTCTTCCATTTCTTCCCAAAATTCATTATGCGGTATCATTTTCATTTTGCCACTTCGTATATCATCTC
>JAOZVJ010000022.1:0-12307 GCA_029938215.1 Arcobacteraceae bacterium
TAGCTTATCTAATATGTTTAAATATCTTTTTTTTCTGAAATTTCAATTTTTTCTATTGTATCACCTTGCTTGATATTATCTAAGACTGAAAAACTATCTTTATCATCAGATTCAATCCCTCCAAATACTGTGTGTACACCATCAAGATGAGGACAAGGAGCAAAGCATAAAAAGAATTGACTTCCACCAGTATCTGGTCCAGCATGTGCCATCGATAGACTGCCTTTTTTATGCTCTTGTCCATCGCTTTGTGTTTCACAAGCAATTGCCCAATCAGGACCTCCAGTACCAGTGCCTGTTGGACAACCGCCTTGTGCCATAAAGCCTTCTATTACTCTATGAAAAATAAGACCATTATAAAAGCCATCATTAACTAAAGTTGCGAAATTTGCTACTGTATTTGGTGTAAATTCTGGAGTAAGTTTTATCCAAACATTTCCATTTGTAGTTGTAAATTTTGCATACTGAAAATTTTTTAATTCCTCTTTTGAATAATCATAAGTTTTTAATTCTGTATTTCTTCCAAACATTTATATTTTCCTTTTATATTGTTTATTTGATTGCATTATAGCAGATTTTTATTTAGTCTGTAGTGTTTACTATTTTTAATTCAAGATAATTTAATTTTACTAATGTAGCAACAAGTTCTTTAAAAACGGGTACTGCTGAATTAGATGCGTAATAATAATACCAATGTTTCCCTGTGTTTATAGGATTGTTTACTGTTACTCCTATTGTATATTTATGATTTTTATGATCATTTGCAAAACCAAAAAAAGAACTCATATATTTTCTTTGATATCTTTTGTTTTTTACCATATTTGCAGTACCAGTTTTCCCACCTATTTCAAGACCTGAAATTTGTGCTTTTTTCCCAGTACCTTCTTCTACAGTTTGTATTAAAAGTTTTTTCATAATATTTGCAGTTTTTGTTTTGATGACTTGCTGTTGCGGATTGGAAGTTTTTATATTTACGATTTGTGGAATTGGAAATTTGCCATTATTATTAAATACACAATATGCTTTTAATAGTTGCATAAAAGTAGTAGTAATACCTTGACCATAGGAGTCTGTGGCTTTAAAAATATTATCTTTTCCTCTTTTTTCGCCTGCTTGATATTGCCAAACTTTATGAATAAGTCCTTTTTGTTCATAAGGCAAATCAATACCAGTTTTTTGTGTCAATCCGAAACTTCTAAGTCCATCATAAAACTCTTTTCCATTTAATCTTTGAGCAAGTATTAATGTACCTATATTGCTTGAATTAATAACAATATCTTTAAGCGTTATATAATTTTTTTTAAATTGATGATCGTCATGTATAACCCATCTATCAATTTTATAAAAACCTTTTGGAAACTCGCCTTTCTTATTTTTTTTTCCTTTATTGTGCGCATAAAAAAGCTCATCTAATGCTACTCTTTTTTTGTCCAAAACAAGAGAAATAGAAAGAGGTTTTATCACAGAACCTGGCTCAAATTGATATTCAATAGCATTTGTATTTAAATTTTTCATATCATTTTTTTTAATTTTACTTGGATTAAAACGATTTGAACTAGCGAGAGATAGAATTTTGCCAGTAGAACTTTCCATAACTGATACTATTATTTCATCGGCACCCAACTTTTCTTTGTATCTATCTAAAATTAGTTCAATATTTCTTTGTAATTTTAAAGAAATATTTAAATTTAAATTTCCTCCATCTTTTCTTGTATCGATATCTGAATTCTTGTTAAAAACAATATATGACAAGACATCTCTTTCGCCTTTTAAAATTCCATCACCTGTATTGTTCAAGTATTGATTGTATTTTCTTTCTAGCCCTTTTACTCCATTAACTTTTGTTTGTCCTGCTTTTGTTTCAAATTTTTTCATATATCCAATTACTGGAGTAAGTGTATCTGTGTAAGAATATATTCTTTTTTCACCACTTTCTTCTATGTTCAATCCGTATATTACTTTATTTCCATTTATTCTAATTGCTTTAAAAACATTAAGCCGTCTTAATTTGTATCTTAATTCATTTAGATTTTTTGCAACTCTTGAATTTATCCCATAAGATAATATTAAATTTGCCTGATTCTCTTTTCTTGCTTTTTTAATTTTTTTTCTTAATAAATTTGGTTCAATATTGCTGTAAATTGAAAAAAGTTTTATAAAAAGTTCTTGTTTGTCTTTATCTAAACATCTAACATCAATACTTGCTTTAGATAATTTTTTTGATGTTGCTATTTTAAAATTATCATGACTTATTATGTTACCACGAATTGCTAAATTTTTTTGAGAACTTAGCAACTTTGGAATTTTTCTTTCTTTTATAATTGTATTTGATGTTGAATATAAAAATATTAACAATGCAATAAATACAAAAAGAGTTAAAAAAGATAATCTTTTAATTCGACGAATTTCTGTTTTATTTGAAGACATTTTTTCCTATAATTTCGTTATAATAAATTTATGAATTTTATCCAAAAAACGATTAAAAAAATTACAGATTCCAACAACCCAGATTATATACTATTAATGTTAGCGTCAAGTTTGATTTTGGTAAGTATTTTATTTTCATATTCTCTTTCAATATATACAGTTGTTTATTATGATTACAATCAGTTTCATTTTTTTTTAAGACAAGCGGCAGTTGGAACTTTTTCAATTATTATGATGTGGTGTTTGGCTCATATTAAACCAGATAAATTAATACCTTATGTCGGCTGGACTTTATTTGCATTTTTCTTCTTTCTTATGATATTGATGCCTTTTTTGCCAGACTCACTAACAACACAAGCAGGAGGAGCGAACAGATGGATTAGGTTGCCATTGATATCATTGTCGCCTGTAGAATTTTTTAAAATAGGTTTTATATATTTTCTTAGCTCATCATTTCAAAAAGTTCTAATGCCACACACAAAAATACCTTTTTTACAAGAACTAAAACTACTAATACCTTATGCTGTAATTTTTTTTATTGTTGTTTTTTTGGTGGCAGTTTTACAAAAAGATTTAGGGCAAGTTGTGCTTTTGGGAGCTATATTAATCATTATGCTTATGTTTGCAAATAGAAGTTATAAAATATTTTTATCTCTATTTGGAATAGTTATTGTTGGTTTTATTATACTTATTGCTATAGCACCACATAGAATTTTAAGAATCCAAAGTTGGTGGAGTGGAATACAAGACAGTATGCTATCTTTGCCATTTATTCCAAATTTTATTTCTGAAGCACTTAGAGTAAAAGAATTTCCAGAAGCTTATCAAGTAGGACATTCTTTAAATGCGATACATCATGGCGGGTTTGGTGGTGTTGGAATTGGCGAAGGTGCATTAAAACTTGGTTTTTTAACAGAAGTTCATACTGATTTTATACTTGCAGGTATCACTGAAGAGATTGGACTTGTGGGATTAGTCGGCATTGTTATAATTTTATTTATGATGATTTTAAGAATCTTTAGAATCAGTAGAAGAATAAAAAATGCAAAATACCATCTTTTTACTTTAGGTATTGGATTAATGATAATTTTTGCTTTTTTAATAAATTCATATGGCATTTCTGGAATTATTCCAATAAAAGGTATAGCTGTTCCTTTTTTAAGCTACGGAGGAAGTTCACTATTGTCTAGTTCGTTGGCAATTGGCTTGGTCTTGTCTATTAGCAAAGAAGTTAAAGAGGACAAAAATGAATAACACAGTAGTAATAACAGGCGGAGGCACTGGCGGTCATTTGGCAGTTGCTAGAAGTTTGATATATGATTTTCACAATAGAGGCATTAAAGTAATATTTATAGGTTCAATAAAAGGGCAAGATAGACAATGGTTTGAAAATGAATCAAAATTGCATCAAAAATATTTTTTGGAAACAAAAGGCGTAGTAAATCAAAATTTATTTGGCAAATTTGGCTCACTTTTTATGATACTAAAAGCTGTATTTATATGTCGTAATATTTATAAAAAAAATAATGTAACAAAAGTAATAAGTGTTGGTGGATTTTCAGCAGCTCCAGCTTCTTTTGCTTCATTTTTAAATAAAGTTGATTTTTATATTCATGAACAAAATTCTATAATGGGAAAATTAAATCAAATAACCGCAAAATATGCAAAAGAAGTATTTAGTTCCTATAATAAAACAGCATCAATAAAAGACTACCCTATAAATCAAAAATTCTTTAAAAATGCAAGAGTTAGAGAAAAAATAAGTACAGTTATATTTTTAGGTGGAAGTCAAGGAGCAAGAGCTATAAATAATTTTGCTGTAAAAATTGCACCATTTCTAAAACAAAATAATATAAATATTATACATCAAACTGGAAAAATTGATTTTCAAAAAATAAAAAAAGAATATGAAGATTTGGAAATAAATGTTGATGTTTTTGATTTTACTCCAAATATTTTAGAAAAAATGGATAAAGCTGATTTTGCGATAAGTAGAGCAGGAGCTAGTACTCTATGGGAACTTAGTGCTTTGGGTATGCCTACTTTATATATTCCATATCCGTATGCAGCTGCAGATCATCAATATCATAATGCCAAATTTTTATTTGATGACAATTTATGTTTTTTAAAAAGAGAAAACAAACTAAATGAAGAATATTTTAAAGAAATTTTAAAATCAAATATAAAAACAATAAGCCAAAAACTTATAAATAAAATACAAAAAGATGGTGTAACAAAAATAGTTGATAAAATTTTATTGCCATAATAGTTTAAAACAAACAATTAGACAAAAATAAATTTTGCCTAATTTTATTTGTTATGATAAAAGTGCTACATTCCTTTGTTGAACTGCATTTGCTTGTGTCGTAGACAGCATGCCTACTTGAGCCATTAAATTATTTTTTGAAAAATCTGTTACCTCTTTGCTGTAATCAGCTTCCAAAATAGTATTATTTGCTTCTTGCAAAGTAATTTGTGCAGATATAGCTTTTTTCCCACTACTACTTAGTTCATTTGTAAAATTAGAATAACTTCCTGCAAAATTTAAAACTTTATTTGTGCCTTCTCCTACTTCATTAAAAAGACCTTTAAGCGATTCGATATCCATTGAAAAATCACTCAAATAAGACCTTATTTTACTAGATATGCCTATTGTTGATTGAGATTGCATATTTATCAAATCATCACCATCAGTAAATACCGATAAGTCTTGTTGTTCATCTGCAATTAACTGTTTTCCTCCGTATGTTGTATTTTTAGCTATTCCATCAAATTGCTCTAAAAATTCTAACATTTTATTTTTTACATTTTTTCCATCAAAATTACCCGCAGAATCTTCACTAGCTTTTAATAAAAAATTGTTAATTTCATCCAAAATATCTTTTTGTTTAGACAATCCATCCTGCGCAACAGCACTCATGCCTATGCCTTTATTTATTCCTTCAAGTGCTTGATGCATTGTGCTTCTTTGTAACTTGACACTGTCGTCTATTGCTAATGAAGAAGATTTATCGGAAACTTTATCTATCGCTGATGTATTTGAAATTTTTTCGAGTGCTAAATTTTGTGCACCATTGTTAATATTACTTATTGAATTCGTATCATTTGCTATATTCATAATCACCCTTATATGTTATACACGAATTATAAAATAAAAGAAATTAAAGAAAGTTTAGGAAATATGTTTTTTTCAAATTAAATTAAAATAAAAGGCTATATGTCATACTAGTGCAAAGTCCAGCAAAAAGTCCAGCAAGTAAATCATCTCCCATTACTCCCCATCCACCTTTTACATCTCTGTCAATTTTACCAATTAAAGATGGTTTCCAAATATCAAATAATCTAAAAAATGCAAAGGCCATAATTCCCATTGTCCAATTTCCAGCACTTACGCCTGCAATACTTAATGCAAACCACATACCAGCAAATTCATCTATGACTATCTCTTTTCCATCGTGAGTGCCTACTTCTTTTTCGTAGATATTGATTTGTTTGACAGCAATTATTGTTACTAAAATAGCAATCATAAAGATATTTGATATATTCAAAACTTCTAATGCCATCATTCCCATAGTTAGTGCTACAAAACTGCCAACAGTTCCTGGTGCTTTTGGACTTAGACCGCTATAGAATAATGTTAAAAAAAATTTTGTTCCTGCTTTTGCTCGATTGGTTCTCATGCTTTTTTCTTCTCTATTCCAAATTTTTTTCTTTTTTCCCAAAGTGATTTTCTACTTATTCCTAATCTTTTACTAAGTTCAGTATCAGGGTATTTTGATTGAAAATTTAAAGTAATTTGCTTAACATAATCATTAACAGTTAAAATTGAGTCAAGTGTTGAAATTTTATTTTCGCGCATCATTGTAATTTTTTTAAATGGCACATCTTCTTGTTCATTTGAACAAATTATTGCACAATGGTTTTCAATAGAATTTAAAATAGATTTTTTTAACGCTTGCTTAAGACAATGAAAATCATACAAATACAATAGCTTGTCTTTTGCTTCGAGAAAATCAGTTTTTGTATATTCTTTTAGTGAAATAAATTCAATTTGTTTTTCAAATTTTTTTGCAACTTGAAAAACTATTTTATCTGCAATTTTTTGTTCATTTGTTTCTATTAAAAAAGGTAATTTTGTAGGAATATTATCGGTTGTTGTAATATCGCTAAAAATAAAGTCTAAATAGTTGTTTATTTTCGTATTTTCTTTTTTTATTTTATTAAACTCTTCATAATGTTTGATTTTTCGTATTAATTCATCCATCATAAATGGTTTTAAAACATAATCAGCCGCACCTGCTCTAATAGGTTTCGATACAGTCGCTTCACTTACATAAGTTACTAGTAGAATAACTATTGAATTACTATATCTTTTTATTATTTTTTCATAATCTCCTGAAAGATTTGTGGACAAAAGAATAGTTTTATAATCTACATCAAAATTTATATCCTGAATACTTGCAAAGTGTGTAGTATGATATCCATCATCCTGCAATCTTGCTGCAACTTTTTGTGCTAAATATATTTCATCCTCAAGTATTAAAACATTCATTTAGTATTACTCCAATCATAATATTTAAGTGTTGCACTGCTTTGGACAGCCACACCTTCGTTTCGACCTATAAAGCCTAATTTTTCTGCGGTAGTTGCTTTGATATTAATTTTGTATTGCTGTATATTTAAAAGTTTTGATAAAGTTTTTTTAATATCATTTTTATATTGATTTATTTTTGGTTTTTGAGCAATAATAGTTAAGTCAATATTCACTATTTCAAATCCAACATTTAAAATAAAAGTTATAATTTCTTTAAGTAATATTTTAGAGTCAATATTTTTAAATTTATCATCAGTATCTGGAAAAAATTCTCCAATATCGCCAGCTCCTACTGCTCCTAAAAGTGCGTCTATCAAAGAATGAATCAATACATCGCCATCACTATGAGCCTTAAATCCATAAGGTACATCAATTTGAACGCCACCTAAAACCATTTGTTTTCCAGCTTCAAAAGGGTGAATATCAAAACCAGTTCCTATAAAACAATCTTGATTTGGTTTTTGCAGACATTTTATCTCTTTGATATCATCTTCAAAAGTTAATTTTTTTGATTTTAAATCACCTTGAATATAATATATATTTCCACCAATTTTTTTTATAGCACTACTATCATCTGTAAAATCATCAGCTGATGAAATAAGTGCTTTTTTTAAAATATCAGTGTGCGAAAGTTGTGGAGTTTGAATAAGTTTAACTTCATCTCGATTTATAGTTTCATCTTTATATACTACTGTGTCACTTGTTGATAAGCAAGGAACTATACAATTTGCTTTTTCTTTATGTAAAAGTAAATCGTTTATTATCTCTTTTGGAACACAGCTTCTAGCTACATCTGTTATCATAACATATTTGCTTGTTACTTTTTGTAAAGTATTTTTCATAGACTCTTGTCGTGTGCTACCACCTGACACAAAAATAAAATTATCGCTAAAGTTTTTCATATAATTTATCTCATTTTGATGCCCTGCAACAATAATTTTATCAAAATTAGCAAAAGATGAAAGTCGTTTTGTTACATTTAGCCACAATGGTTCATCGCCACAACGAAGCCATTGTTTTTTTGTTTGCAAGCCAAGTCTTGATGAATTGCCGGCACAAAGCACTATTAAAGTTATATCTATCAATTTTTTCCTTTTTATAAGCTGTGTAAAATAGTTACTTATTTTATCCTAATTGAATTAAATTTTTAATTAAATGCAATTATCCAGTTGCATTAAGAGTTTATAAATATATTTCGATATAATCTGCAAAAATAAATTAAGGTTTGATATGAGAGATTGGCTAGATAATCATAAAAATGATAAAGTAAGAACGCAAATGTTTTACGCAAAGCAAGGTATTATTACTGATGATATGAAAACTGTTGCAAAAGAAGAAGACCTAGAACCCGAATTTATAAGAAGTGAAATTGAGCGAGGAAGACTGATAATTCCTGCAAATATAAATCATAGAAACTTAAATGTTATGGCAATAGGAATTGCTTCAAAATGTAAAATAAATGCAAATATAGGCTCTTCTGCTCTTGCTTCAGATATTCAGGGCGAGGTTGATAAAGTCGATGTTTGTTTAAAATATGGTGCTGATACTATTATGGATTTGTCTACTGGTGGCGATTTGGACGCTATTCGTGAAGCTGTAATTGCTCACTCAAATGTTCCTATTGGTACTGTTCCTATGTATCAGATTATCGCTGATTGCGGAGATGATATTAAAAATCTTACAATTGAATCTATGCTGACAACAATTGAAAAACAAGCACGACAAGGTGTGAGCTATATAACTATTCATGCTGGTTTTTTACTTGAAACTATGCCATTAATAGCAAAAAGAAAGATGGGAATTGTAAGTCGTGGTGGAAGCTTGATGGCTTCTTGGATGATGCATTATCATAAAGAAAATCCATTTTACGAAGCATATGATGATATTTTAGATATTTGTGCAAAATACGATGTGTCTTTATCTTTGGGCGATAGTTTAAGACCAGGATGTTTAGCAGATGCTTCTGATCAGGCTCAACTAAAAGAACTCAAAGTTTTAGGAGAACTAACTTTAAAAGCTTGGAAAAAAGATGTTCAAGTTATGATAGAAGGTCCAGGGCATATTCCTTTAAATGAAGTTGAAAGAAATATGAAACTAGAAAGAGAATATTGTCATGAAGCACCGTTTTATATTTTAGGACCACTCGTAACTGATATTGCTGCTGGATATGATCATATAAGTAGTGCAATAGGAGCGGCAGTAGGTGGATGGCATGGATGCAGTATGCTTTGTTATGTTACTCCAAAAGAACACTTAGGACTTCCAAATGCACAAGATGTTAGAGATGGTATCATCGCATATAAAATTGCAGCTCATGCAGCAGACATAGCAAGAGGAAGAAAAGGTGCAACTGATATTGATGATGAGATGAGTGATGCTAGATATAATTTTGACTGGAATAAGCAGTTTGAATTAGCACTTGATGGAGATAAGGCAAAAGAATTTCATGATGAAACTTTGCCGCAAGAAGTTTTTAAAGAAGCAGAATTTTGTAGTATGTGTGGACCAAAGTTTTGTAGCTATAAAATCACAAGACAAATAGTTGTAGATAATCCGACTTTATCAAATAAATAAAAATTAATTAGACTAAATAAGACAATTTTTATCTTATTTGATTTATAATACACTTTAGTTAAGAAAATGAAAGGACATTAATGGCAACAGAACATGAAATAAAAGAAAAATTACAATCTGTAGCATATCCAGGATTTACAAAATCAATTATGGATTTTGGATTTGTTAAGAATATTGAAATAAATGGAAATGATGTAAATATTTATTTAGAAATTACTTCAACAGCACCAGAAGTTGAAGAGAGCCTAAAAACAGATATCACAAAAGAATTAAAAACAATAGGTCTTGATAATGTGCAAGTTGTAGTAAAAAAACCAGAAGCACCAAAACAACAAAGCAATACAATGAGTGGTAAAAATATTACACCACAAGTTGATAATTTTGTAATGGTTAGTTCAGGAAAAGGTGGAGTTGGAAAATCAACAACATCAGTAAATATTGCAGTTGCTTTAGCTATGCAAGGTAAAAAAGTAGGTTTATTAGATGCTGATATTTATGGACCAAATATTCCTCGTATGGTTGGAGTAGATGGACAAGCGCCTAAAATAGAGGGGAATAAAGTTATCCCTTTTACTGCTTATGGCGTAGAAGTTATGAGTATGGGTTCACTTGTAGAAGAGGGTCAAGCTTTGATGTGGAGAGGTGCTATGGTAATGAAAGCTATCACTCAACTGCTTCAAGATATTGCTTGGTCTAAATTGGATGTATTGGTTATAGATATGCCTCCAGGAACAGGTGACGCTCAACTTACTCTTGCTCAAAGTGTGCCTGTAGCTGCAGGGATTAATGTAACAACTCCTCAGCAAGTTGCTCTTGATGATAGTAGAAGAAGTTTGGAAATGTTTGAAAAATTACATATTCCAGTAGCTGGTATCGTAGAAAATATGTCTGGTTTTATTTGTCCAAATTGTGAAACAGAAAGTGATATTTTTGGTTCTGGAACTTGTGAAGATTTAGCAAAAGAACACAATACAAAAGTATTGGCAAATATACCTATTGAGCCTAGCATTAGAGTTGGTGGTGATGAGGGTAAACCAGTAGTTTATTTCCATCCGGATAGTGCAAGCGGTAAAAGATATCTAAGAGCTGCGGAACTTTTATGGGAAAATATTCAAGAATCAAACAAAAAAGGTTCTATTGGAAATGAATCAATTCAACCAACTATGAATGGTGCAAGTAGTGCTTGTAGTACACAGTCTAAACCAAACTCTGGTGGTTGTGGAATTTAATTTTTATGTTCTTGCTTTTTAGCAAGAACATTTAATAAGTAGTCTTAATATTTAATTTTTTCTCTTTTTAATGCTCAGTATCACTTGATTTTTCTCTTTTTAATTAAACAATATTATTGTATAATCGTTGTCTTATAACAACACGATATATAAAAGGTTTTCAAAATGCAACAATTTTTAGAAGATGCAAAAAATGCTAATAAAATTATTTCTACTTTAAGTGGAGATATTAAAAATAAAGTATTAAATAAGATGGCTAATGCTTTGGTCGAGAACAAAGACTATATAATATCACAAAATTTAAAAGATATTGAAGCTGGACAAAGAGCACAATTAAGTTCTGCTTTAATGGACAGGCTATTGTTAAGTGATGAGCGAATACAATCAATGGCAACTGCAATTCGTGAAATTGCTTCTTTAAAAGATCCTGTTGGCAGGGTGCTTGATGGATGGGTTACAGAAATTGGTTTAAATATTCAAAAAACTTCAATACCAATAGGAGTAATTGGAATTATCTATGAAAGTCGCCCAAATGTTACAAGCGATACAGCGGCTTTGTGTTTTAAAAGTGGGAATGTATGTGTTCTAAAAGGCGGAAAAGAAGCTGAATTTAGCAACAAAGCAATTGCTAAAGTTTTAAGAGAAGTTTTAATTTCAAATAATTTACCAGTAAATGCGATTTCGTTATTGCCAGATAGTAGTAGAGAGGGTGTCGCAAATTTAATTAAGCAAGATAAATATGTGGATCTTATTATTCCTAGAGGCGGTGAAGCCTTGATAAAATTTGTAAGTGAAAATGCAACTGTGCCAGTAGTAAAGCATGATAAAGGTTTATGTCATACATATATAGATAAAGGGGCAAATCCTCAAATGGCTATAGATATAAGTATAAATGCAAAATGCCAAAGACCTGGAGTTTGCAATGCTATGGAAACTTTGCTTATTCATAAGGATATTGCATCAAAAATTTTACCTCCACTTTATGAGGCATTTATTGAAGAAAATACACAACTTTTAGGATGTGACAAGACAAGAGAATTTTTAGATATCAAAAAAGCTACAGAAGATGACTTTAATACTGAATATTTGGAAAATATTTTATCAATAAAAACTGTAAACAATATAGATGAAGCTATTGAGCATATAGCAAAATTTGGCTCAGGACATAGTGAGTGTATTATCAGTGAAAACTATGGTGCTGTCAATGAATTTTTAGACAAAGTAGATGCAGCTTGTGTTTACGCAAATGCAAGTACAAGATTTACTGATGGCGGAGCTTTTGGGTTTGGTGCTGAAGTTGGAATAAGTACAAACAAACTTCATGCAAGAGGACCTATGGGGATAAATGATTTGACTACCTATAAGTTTAAAATATTCGGGCAAGGGCAAATAAGATAATGATAAAAAATACGATTAAATGAAAACCCTATACATAATCTCAGGAGCAAATGGAAGCGGTAAAACAACTTTTGCTAAATCATTT
>JAOZVJ010000022.1:12407-20932 GCA_029938215.1 Arcobacteraceae bacterium
TAAATCATTTATAATTGAAACAACTTTATCAGGCAAGTATCTTAAAAACTATATTCAAAAAGCTCAAGTGTTAGGCTATAAAATATCTTTAATTTATTTATTTTTAGAAAATCCAAATACCAACATACTAAGAGTAAAAAATAGAGTTTTAAATGGCGGTCATCATATTCCAAAAAATGATATAATACGAAGATTTTATAGAAGTAAAAATATGTTTCATAATGTTTATAAAGATATGGTAGATAGTTGGAGCATATATTATACTTCTGATGAAATATTTGAAAAAATAGCAAGTGATAATAAAATAATAGATAATGAAAAATATATTAAATTTATGAAGGATATACAATGCAAATAGATATTCCACTAACACAAGATGAAATGATACAGCAAATAGGTAACAATGCAATGAGAGCTGCTCAAACAAAAAGTTTAGAAAATGGTATTCCAAATGTATATAGTAAAAATGATGTTCTTTATTTTCAACTTCCAGATGGAACCATAACCATGGATAATCCTTTTGAAAAAGGCGAACTAAAAAAACGCCTTGATGTTTTAACTAAGGGCGATAAATAATGATAACTAAATCAATATTTAGAGAATATGACATAAGAGGCATAGTGCCTGAAGAATTAAATGAACAAACTATAAAACTTTTAGGATATTATTTTGGCTTAGAAGTTATTAAGCAAACAAAAAGCAATCCAAGCGTAGCGGTTGGATTTGATGCAAGAACTCATTCTCTTGAGCTTTTTGGATATCTGACAAGTGGTCTTAAAAAGGCAGGTTGTCAAGTTTTGGGTATGGGTATGGTGGCTACTGGAGTAAATTATTTTTCTACATTTTTTGCATTTGATGGTATAAAACCTGATGCTAGTGTTATGATAACTGGTAGCCATAATCCAAGTAACTATAATGGTTTTAAAATGACTATTAATCATAAACCTTTTTTTGCAGATGATATCTACAAGCTAGGCGATGATATGATTGCTAATTCTGATTTAAAAATTGAAGATGATGAAGATTATATAAAAATAGATGTAAAATCTTTGTATATTAATTGGATGGTAAAAGAATTTAATCACTTAAAAGGTATGAAGCAAAAATTTATGATTGATTGTGGAAATGGTGTGGCAGATACAGTTTTAACTGAGATTTTAGATAAACTAGAGTTAAATTATGATGGCTTGTATTGTAAACCTGATGGAACTTTTCCAAATCATCATCCAGACCCAAGCGAAGAAAAAAATTTAAAAGATTTAATTAAAGCATTAAGAGGCTATTATGAGTATGGATTTGCTTATGATGGTGATGCTGATAGAATTGCATTTTTAACAAAAAACAATAATGTCAAAGGCGACATTATGGCGATACTTTTTGCTTCTACTATGGATAAGCCAACTGTAATTGGCGAAGTAAAATGTTCACAAATTATGTATGACACGATCAATGCAAATGGTGGAAATGCAATAATGTACAAAACTGGACATAGTAATCTAAAAGTTAAAATTGCCGAAACAAATGCCGATTTTGCTGCTGAGGTTTCGGGACATATTTTTTTCAATGATAGATATTTTGGCTTTGATGATGCTATTTATGCTACTTTTAGACTTCTTGAATTAATACATAACGGTATGGATATAGATGAAGAGATAAAAAAACTTCCAAAAACATACAGCACAGAAGAGATAAAAGTAGAAACAACAGAAGATGAAAAATTTCTTTTAGTAGATAAAATAAAATCTCTTTTAGAAGATGAAAAAAACTTGCCTTCAGATTTCCCAAAAATAAAAAACATTATTGATGTGGATGGAGTTAGAGTGATATTTGAAAATGGTTGGGGATTGGTGCGAGCTTCAAATACAACTCCAGTACTTGTAACTAGATTTGAATCAAATGATGAAAAAACTGCAAAATCTTATGAAGAACAGCTAAATAAATTAATTTTAATTGCGAAAAAAAGAACTTAAAAATTAAAATTAAAAACTTACTCATTTAATCTAATTTTAAGAAATGTTATGTAACACTTTGCTTATGATAAGCTTAAAGTATATAATAAATACCGATTTTAATTGTATGCTTTAGGATAAAAGCATAAGGAGTAAATTATGCAAGTAGATAAAACAGGGTACGAGCAGGCAAGCACTTTATATAATTCAATGCTAAAAAACAAAGGATTAGAAAAGGCTAGTCAAAAAGATGAGAAATTTTTACAAGAAAAAACACTTGAAGAAGAGATGAATAATTCTGCGGTAAAAGTGTCTATTTCAATGAATGCGCAAATAATATTATTTGCTTTTGATAGTGGTAAATTGGCAAAAGACAATTTATTGACACAAGGTGAAGTGTTTGATTTATTATCTGGTAAAGAGATTAAAGGTAAATTTAGCTTAGCAGATTTAGGCTATGACGGGAAACCAATAACAAAACTTTCAGAAAGTGAAGCTAAAGAACTTGTTTCTGATGAGGGATTTTTTGGTATAACTCAGACTTCCGATAGGGTTTCAAATTTTGTTTTTAATTTTTCAAATGACAATATTAAATTGCTAGAAAAAGGAAGAGCAGGTATTGTTAAAGGTTTTGAAGAAGCTGAAAAGTTATGGGGCGGTGAGTTGCCTGAAATTTCTTACAAAACTCAAGAAAGAACACTTGAATTAATTGATAAAAGAATTGAAGAATTAAAATCTAAAAACTAATAGTAAACATCTAAATAAAGTATTTTATTTATAACATAGTATAATGTTAAAAATAAAATATAGGATGATATTGTGAAAAGTTTATGGAATGATAAAGAAGCAGAAAAATTTAAAAGTGATTTGGATTTAAGGGTTTATACCTCACGATTGTTGGGGAAAGACTCATCTTTGGTTTTGCATGGTGGTGGAAATACTTCTGTAAAATCAACTGCAACTAATCTTTTTGGAGAAAAAGAAGAAATACTTTATGTTAAAGGTAGTGGTTGGGATTTGGCTACTATTGAAAGTGCTGGTTTTGCTCCTGTAAAAATGGACATTTTGTTAAAAATGTCGGAACTTAAAGAATTAAATGATACTGATATGGTCAAATATCAACGGTCTGCTATGATTAATCCATCTGCTCCAAATCCTTCTGTTGAAGCTATTTTGCATGCTATTATTCCATTTAAATTTGTGGATCATACGCATACTGATGCAGTTGTTACTATTACAAATACCAATAATGGCGAAGAAAAAATAAAAGAGATTTATGGCGATAAAGTTTTGGTAATACCATATATAATGCCTGGTTTTGTGTTGGCAAAACTTATTTATGATATGACAAGAGATGTTGACTGGAACAAACTAGAAGGTATGGTTTTAATGAATCATGGACTTTTTACTTTTAATGATGATGCTAAAAAATCTTATGAAAAAACTATAGAGTTGGTTGATAAGGCAGAGCAGTATCTAAAACATCATCATGCAACTTTAAAAACTAAAAAACAAAAATGTCATATATCAACTTTAAGATTAGCACAAATTAGAAAAGAGATATCAAACCTAAAAGGTAATGCTACAATTTCTATGTTAAATAACTCTGATGAGGCTATAAATTTTTCAAAACAAAATATTAAACATATATCCCAACAAGGACCTTTAACACCTGACCATGTAATAAGAACAAAAAGATTACCTGTGATTATTGATACAAATCACCAAAAAGATTTTAAAAAATATATAAAAGAGTATAAAAAATATTTTAATGATAATAAAAAAAATGAAACCCTATTAAATCCAGCACCAAATTTTGCAATATTAAAAAATCATGGAACACTTTCTTTTGGTAAAAATGTAAAAGAAGCAAGTATAATTAAAGATATAAATAACCATACTTTTGAAGCTATTTTAAAAGCTGAAAAACTTGGTGGATATAAAGCTTTAAGTGCTAAAGATATTTTTGATGTTGAGTATTGGGAACTTGAACAGGCTAAATTGAAAAAAAGTGGAACTAGCCCTGAATTTAGCGGAAAAATTGCTCTTGTAACTGGAGGAGCAAGTGGAATTGGTTTAGCTATTGCAAAAGAGTTAAATACCAAAGGTGCAGCAGTTGTAGTACTGGATATAAATCCTACTGTTGAAACAATATTTACTGCATCTGATATGATAGGTATAAAATGTGATTTAACAAAAAGTTCTGATATACAAAAAGCAATAAATACTGCGGTTAAAAGTTTTGGTGGAATTGATATAGTTGTTAGCAATGCAGGTATATTTACTCCGAGTGAAAATTTAGATAGTTTAAGTGATGAAAATTGGAAAAAAAGTATGGCTATAAATTTAACAAGCCATCAAAAACTAATAAAATATACTGCACCATTTTTACGCCTTGGAATTGATCCAGTTATTGTAATGGTAGCCTCTAAAAACTTTCCAGCCCCTGGTAAAGGAGCTGCTGCATATAGCGTGGCAAAAGCAGGACAAACTCAATTAGCAAGAATAGCAGCACTTGAATTAGGTGAGTTTGGAGTAAGAGTTAATACACTTCATCCTCATGCTGTTTTTGATACTGCAATTTGGACTGATGAGGTATTAAAAAATCGTGCAAAAGCATATGGGATGAGTGTTGCAGAATATAAAACAAACAATGTGCTTAAAACAGAAATTAAATCAAGCAATGTGGCTGATTTAGTTTGTGCAATGGCTGGAAAAGCATTTGCAAAGACAACTGGAGCGCAAGTAGCTATTGATGGTGGAAGTGATAGGATTATTTAATTGGATGTTTTGTATAAAGAATTGGCAAGGAAAACAATTCTTTATACTTTTAGTAGGTATTGTTAAATTTCGTACTGTAATTATAAGACACAAAGATGAAATGAAAATGAAAACAATAGATATTTACAATATTATTTCAACAATAGTTCCAATATCTTTTTCTGAGTCTATTTTGATACTGGCATTATGAAGTTCTATACTATTTTTAACTATGCTTAAACCTAGCCCAAAGCCTTTGATTTTCTTGTTTCTTGATTCATCAACTCTATAAAATCTATCTACAACTTTTGATAATTGTTCTTTTGGTATTCCTATGCCCTCATCTTTAATGATAAAGTATATTTTATCTTTTTTGTAAAGAGATATGTATATATTTTTATTATTTGGAGTATATTTAATAGCATTATCAATTAAATTTGAAAAAATTGTAGCCATCAATAAAGGATTTGCTTCAACTGCAATAGATTCAAATTTTTTCAAATGAAGCTTTATGTTTTTTTCTTTTAATTGAATATTGTATTTATTGATTGTGTCCAATAATATTGAGTCTAAATTAGTTGTTTGGAAAGTTTGTTTAATATTTGCTTTTGTATATTTTGTTAGCATTAGTAAATCATCAACAATAGTTTGGATTTGAATAGCTTCATTTTCGATAGTTTGTAAACTTTTTACATAATATTTTGGTTCTCTAATTTTATTTAGCGTTATTTCAATCTCTCCTTTTATAACAGTTAGTGGAGTTTTTAATTCATGCGAAACATCACTATTAAATTGTTCAAGATGTTCAACCCCGTTTTTTAGTCTTTTAATCATATTATTAAACGAATCTACAAGTTCTTCTATTTCATCATAATTTAGTGGTTGTGTAATAGTTTGGGAAAGATCCGTAACTGAAATCTTATTTGCTGTTTTTGTTATATCTGAAATAGGGATTAAAATTTTATCTACTAATTTACTTGCTGCAAAAATCAATAAAAGTAATAATATAGGTTCTAATACAAATAAAGTATTTTTTATCTCTTGAAGTTTACTATTTATTTCTGTATTTATATTACGTTCATAAAACAATATCGCACCTTTAAAGGGTTCGGAAATCTTAAAAACATATAGTCCATTAAGCGATTTTCCTTGCTTAAAAACGAAAAAAGATTCTTTTTTGCTTATATAGGAAGTCAGTTGTTTAAAATTAACATCGCCTTTTTTATATATTATCTTTTTTTCTTTTATAATTGCTATATCAAAGGATTCTAACTGTTTATATTCTAAAAGCTTTTCTACAGGCGTATTAATTTTGATATTATCATTTATAAAAACAGCTTTGTCATAAAGTTTATTTTGAATACTTAATTTTATATTTTGCTCTAAAAAGTGGTAAAAAGCTACATTAAATAAGATTAAAATAACAGAGGTAACTCCACCAAACCAAATTAAAACTTGTGTTTTTAAACTTTTAAACTTCAATTTTATATCCCAATCCCCTAGAACTTTTTATAAAATCTTTACCTAGTCTTTTTCGTAAATTATAAATTGTAACTTGTATTACATTACTGTTTATATATTCTTCATTATTCCAAAGCTGATCTTCAATCATAGTATTTGAGATAAGTTTATTTTTATTTTTAACTAAAAATAGTAAAAGTTCATATTCTTTTTGAGTTAAATTTAATTCTTTATCATTTTGCTTCACTGTTTTCGCATCAATATCTATTGTGATATCTTTAATTTTAATAGCATTGCTACCAGAAGATATTGATCTTCTGTAAATCGCTTGAGCCCTAGCTTTTAATTCTTTAAAACTAAAAGGTTTGCTTAAATAGTCATCAGCCCCGCTAACTAATCCTAAAATCTTATCATCTATCTCGCCTCGCGCAGTTAGCATTATTATTGGCGTTAATATATCTTTATTTCTTAAGCTTTCTAGTACTTCTATTCCGTTTTTATTTGGTAACATCCAATCCAAAATAACTATATCATAGCTATTTGTGCTTGCTAGATATTCTCCGTCTTCGCCATCAGCCGCACTATCTACAACATATCCTTCCTCTTCAAAACCTCTTTTTAAAAAAGATAAAATATTTTCATCATCTTCAATTATTAAAATTTTCATTTCGCTCCTAAAGAAAATAAGATATTATATATTTATTATAGTAAGCTAAGATGAAGTGAAAATTAAACATAATATAATTAATTAAAATATACGCATAAAAGGGAAATGATGAGCTTTTTAATGACAATAGATGCAGGAACAGGAAGTGTAAGAGCTATTATATTTGATACCAAAGGCAATCAAATAAGTGCAGGACAAAAAGAATGGACACATAAAAGCGAAAATGGTGTTGCTAATAGTATGAATTTTGATTTTAAAGAAAATTGGAAACTTGTAATTGAATGTATAAAAAAAGCTTTAAATGATGCAAATTTAAAAGGTAAAGATATAAAAGCTGTTAGTGCTAGCAGTATGAGAGAAGGAATTGTTTTATATGATAAAAATGGTCAAGAACTTTGGGCAGTTGCAAATGTAGATGCAAGAGCAGACAAAGAAGTTAAATATTTAAAAAAGAATTTTAAAGGAATTGAAGAAAAGTTTTATAAAAAAAGTGGTCAAACTTTTGCACTTGGTGCATTGCCTAGAATTTTATGGGTTAAAAATAATCGACCAGAAATCTATAAAAAAGTAGCAAATGTATCAATGATAAGTGATTGGATTTTAGCAAAGTTAAGCGGAACAATAGCGTCCGACCCTAGCAATGGCGGAACTTCTGGAATTTATTCTTTGAAAAAAAGAAAATGGCTACCAAAAATGGCTACTAAAATTGGACTAAAAAATGATATATTTCCCCCATCTTTTGAAACTGGGAAAGTTCTTGGCACTGTAACAAATTTAGCTTCAAAACAAACTAGCCTAGACAAGAATACTTTAGTCGTAGTTGGTGGTGGCGATGTGCAACTTGGAAGTGCAGGATTGGGTGTCGTTGAAAACGGACAATGTGCAATATTGGGCGGTTCTTTTTGGCAACAAGTTGTAAATATGGATTGCAAAATAAAACCACCAAAAAATATGGATATAAGAGTGAATCCTCATGTAGTTACTGGACTTTCACAAGCTGAGGGAATTACATTTTTTAGTGGTTTGGTTATGAGATGGTTTAGGGATGTCTTTTGTCAAGAAGATAAAAAAGAAGCACTAAAAAGAAAGATAGATGTATATACTTTATTGGAAGAAAAAGCAAAAAAAATACCAGTTGGTTCAAATGGAATAATTCCTATTTTTAGTGATAGTATGAAATATGGCAAATGGTATCACGCGAGTCCTAGTTTTTTAAATCTAAATATTGATCCTGAAATTTGTAATAAAGCAAGTATATTTAGAAGTTTGCAAGAAAATGCGTGTATTGTATCAAATATAAATTTAAAAAAAATAGAAAAATTTACAAAAACTAAAATCAAAGAAATAATATTTGCAAGTGGTGCTAGCAATGGATCTTTATGGTGCCAAATTTTAGCTGATGTAACGGGATGCAAAGTAAAGGTACCAAAAGTAAAAGAGGCAACAGCCTTGGGCGGTGCAATGGCAGCAGGAGTTGGTGCAGGTATTTTTAAAAACATGCAAGATGTATCAAAAAAATTAGTAGTTTGGGAAAAAGAATATTTTCCAAATAAACAAAATCATAAAATTTATAAAAAAATTGCAAAACAATGGAAAAAAGCTTATAAAGCACAACTTAAATTAGTAGATGAAAATATAACAACTTCAATGTGGAAAGCACCAGGATTATAATTTTATAATTTTGTAAT
>JAOZVJ010000097.1 GCA_029938215.1 Arcobacteraceae bacterium
GTTGCAAAGCCCTTAGCTTAAGGGTTTATTTGGTTTTTCAGGATTGACTACATATAAAAATTATAATAAATTAGGAATTCCTAATACAACAAACACTCTTGATGGCGGAACATTTTCACCTATGAAAAGAAAGATAAATATACACCCCGGAATGGATAATAGTTTAAGATTTAAATTAGTAAATGAGTATCTTGCTAATTATAAGAAAAAATAATTATTCAGCCTAAAAAAATTATATTAAGTCAACAATGCAACAGATAAATCAATTATTTATTTTTCCAAAATGTTGCTTTTTGTTTATTTTGCTCTTGGATAAGTTTTAGATCATCATTACTTCTTAAAAGTGCATCAATCTTATGAGGCGTATTTGGGTCAGAATAACTGCTCATAGTAGCATAAGAATCAAGCAAAGCATTTGCATCATTTGTTCTTGGAGCAAATACAGCACACTTGTTTTCCATAGCTTTAAGGACATTTTTTGCAAATGTTTTATTATGTGTAGGCAATACAAAGATATCACAAATCTTTAAATGAACACTATTAATAAATATAATTTTATCTTCACAATTATCATCTTTCGCTTCTTTTTTAGTATACTTCAACTGCTCATCATCGCCACATACTATTGCTTTAAAATTAGTACTTTGCATTTTTGAAACGATTTCTATAAATTCATGAATACCATTTTGCTTAAAATTGTTAGCTTTAAACAAGACAAGTTTTATGTTTTTGTCAAGATTGTATTTTTTTAAAAAATCACTTTTTAATTTTTTCTTTTTAATTTTTTCTGATTCAACATCAGCATAAATTTTATCCAAAACATCTTGGGCTGTGACAGCTTTCATACACTGATGATTTTCTTCACCTTTTAACGGACATTCTCTTTTCATACAAGGCATACATTCAAAATCTTTTCTGATTATCATACTGTTGTCATTGTTCCATTGTTTTGTCTCTTTATATTTTGTTGAACCAAAAATAGTAACAGTAGGTACGCTAAAAGCGGCTGCTATATGCATAGGACCACTATCATTTGTGATAAATAAATTTAAACTTGATATATCTTCAATAAGTTCATCTACAGTTGTTTTTCCTGCTAAATTCTGATAATTTTTTATATTTGATTCTTGCAACAATTTTTCAATTTCATTTGCCATTTTAGTTTCGTTATTGCTTCCAAATATTTTTATATCGTATTTTGAAGCCAATTTTATAGCAACTTTCGCAAACTCTTGACTATACCATCTTTTGGCACTTCCATAAGTAGCACCTGGATTTATTCCCAATATTGGTTTTTTATTTTTTATTGCAACATTTTCTTTTTTGTATATTTTTAAATTACCAGATTTTAAACCAAAAAATAAATTCTTATTTATAAAATCATTGTATCTTAAGACTTGATGTCGTTGTCTCTTTGCATATCTTTTGTATCTAAATTTTTGTTTTGCATCTATAAACCACAATAAAAATTTGGTTGTAAAATTTCTTCTAAAACTAAGTGCGATATCTACTCTACCAACTTTTTTTGCTAGTTTGTAAAGATTGATATATCTATTTCCACTTTTTTTGCTGTCATCTATAATTATATTTTTTACATTTGGATGATATTTAAAAAGTTCAGCTGAAACATATGAGCCAAAAATTGTTAATTCACAATCAGGATTTGCCTTGACTATATTTTCAATAGCAGGAGTTATCATCACAGCATCACCTAGCCAAGTAGGTATCTCTATAAATATTTTTTTATTATCTTGCATTATTTACCATTTTTTTAAACTCCTCAAAAGCCTTTGTTTTTCTAATTTTATTATCTCTGTTGTCTACCAATCCATATCCAGAAGCAATTAACTGATGCCAAAAAACTTTTGAAATTTTATTAGTTTTTTTAGCTTCATTAAAATACTCAATCATATATTTACAGTATGCGTCTTCACTTATACACTCTTTTTCGCTTGTAGGAGCATAAGGTGCTGTTCCTTTTAATGGCCAATTTGTTTCAGTAATATAGATTTCTTTATTACATTTTGAAGAACTTTTTACGATAGTGTCTAAAAGTTCAATTTTATTTTTTAAATCAAATATTCCCATTTGAGTATTTTTAGCACTTCCTCTTCTATCAACATAAAGCAAGCTTGATACTTTGTCATAATAAATCTTAAAGCCATTAAACAAACTTCTAATAGTAAAGTGATATTCAAAATCTATCACAGAAGATCCAATTAGCTTAATATCTTGATATTCTTCATCTCTTAATTTTTGAATAGTTTGAAAAAATTCCAAATACTCCTCAACTGAAACAAACTCCCACTTTATGCGATTGATTGCGTTTCCTATTTGAAATTCATCTGCTACACCTTGAAAACTTTTAAAAATATTCCTAATATCTTTAATCAGAAGTTCTTTATCTTCTATATGTTTTCTATCTTGTATGATAGTTATTAGTATCTCTTTGTCACTTCCAAATCCTTTAGCAAAATCTACATATTTCTGCAAGTTTTCTATATCTTTTAAAAAGACTCTAATTTGTATTGATTTTACACCGAGTTCTTTTACTAGTTCGTATTGGATATCTCCTTTATCAAGGTTCACACATAGACCATAGAAATTTAGTGAGTTGTTTTGATTGTCAGTATGTGCGGTAAAATATTTCAATATTAAAAATTTCAAGAAGAGATAAGGGAAAAATATTAAATTAGTACAAAAAAGTTTTAAATAATCTTTTCCATGTCCTTTTCGTAACTCTCTTTTTACCTCTTTTTTTAAAACACAAGGCTGATCAGAATATTTATCCCAAATAAACTTCAAGAGATTATATCCATAAGTTTATTTTCTATTTTTATATAAAATTCTTCACCATAGTCTTTTGGAACTTCATAGTTAAATTGCATTTCTTTATCGCTTATGGTTGCCCATCTTTTGCTACTAGCAAATAAATTTTCTCCAAAAAAAGACAAAGTTTTTGTATTTGTCAATCCTGCTAAATGCATAGGTCCCGTTGATGTACTTACGAAAAGATTTGATGTTGATATAAATAGTGTGAAATCCCACAATGACTTAAAATCATCCCTGATATCAGCTTCAAAATCAATATTTTCTTTTATAAATTGTTTTGATTTCATATCATCAGGACCAAATGTAAATACAACTTTTGTATATTTGCTTGATTTTTTTGCTAACTTTAAATAATCATCAAGTTTTAAATTGCCATCGCTACTACCGCCAAAACCTGTATGAAAAATAATAAAATTTTCTTTTTTATTATCAACTTCAAGTAATGGTCTTTTAAAATCAAAAGTTAAACTAGAGTCAAACTCTTTTAGCAAGTCAAGATTATATTGCCATTCCGTTTTTTCCACCATACTTCGCCGTTGCTTTATTGTTTTATTAAAAAATATTTGTGCTATCTTTGTCGCAGGTGATATTCTTGTTTTAATTCGTGCTGAAAACAAACAAAATCCCAAATGAAAATCAATATATCCACTAATACTAACATCTGCTTTTATGCGATTCAACTCTTTTAGTATATGAAATGTATCATCTCTATATTCAATCACATCATCAATAAAATCAAGTTTTTTTGCAAGCTGAACATTTACTTTTGAAACCATCATAACTATTTTATGATTTGTCTGCTCTTTTAAAACTTTACACATAGGCAATGCAGTAATAAAATCTCCTATTTTATCGTGTCTTGTGATTAAAATTGTCATTTTTTTAATTCTTTATTAAATTCATATAATTTTATATATTTATAAAAATTTGTAACAGCATGAGATACTGCTATTATAAGTCCAACATAACCATCCAAAAAGCCTTTTTTAAAAAAATAAGTTTTTATAAATGAATAAGTAGCATTAAAAAATGCTTTTGCTGGTGATGACTTTTTTTTGCCAACATTATTTTTGGCAAAAAGCGTAGAATAATGATCTGCTTTTTGAACAAATTGCGAAATAGTATGATAGCTATAATGCTCCATATTTCCGCTCAAAAGCTCTATGTTTAAATTATCAGTCACAATATCTTCATGCACATCATTGTCATTATATCTTGTGATTGTTTTATTGTAAACTCTTTTTATTTTTTGATTATTCCAACCACAATATTTGATTTGAATGTTTTTATAAAATGCTTTAAAATTAAGCTGATATACTTTTTTATTTTCCAAACTTTTTGTTTTTAAAGTATTCAAAAGAATATCATCAACAACTTCATCACTATCTACAACAATAATCCAATCATGCTTAGCATAAGAAGTGGCTTCATTTTTTGTCCACCCAAAACCCTTAAATTCACCTTGAATTAAATTTATATTACTAAAAGTCTTGGCGATATTAATTGTCTCATCAGTTGAGCCGTTATCATATACGACAACATCATCAAAACTTTTTAGGCTTTCAAGCGTTTTTTTAATAGTCAATTCATTGTTTTTAGCTAATACTACTGCACTTATATTGCTTATCATTTGTTTCCCGTGATTTGTTTTATAAAAGATTTGAATTTGAATTTTAACATATTTGAAAAATCAAAAATATCATTTGCATTTTCTAAATTATCTCCATCAACTCTATATATTACTCCATTTATGCCATTAAAATCTTTATTTACAGCATTGCCTATTCTAAAAGAATATTTATAGTGCTTCATCGTTTCATCTAAAATCTTTTGATTGTATTTACCAAAAGGATAGACAAAACTTTCAACTTCAATATCTAATTTTTCTTTTATCATTTGCTTTGAAATAACCAACTCTTTTTCCAAATCCACATCATCTTCAACTAAATTTTTATGCGAATAAGAATGCGATACAATCTGAACCAAACCACTATCGATCATCTGTTTCAATTCTTTATATGTACAAAAAGTTCCATTTTTATAATACTCAAATAAATCATTATGCTCATAATTTAATCTATCTTCATCGTTATTATCACAATCATCAAGTATATATTTTGGTATAACAGCTAATAAAGCCTTTAAATTATATTTTTTAAGCAATGGAAATATTAATTTATAAAAATCATAATACCCATCATCAAACACAAGACATATAGAATTTTTTTCTAAATTTTCTGTGGGAAAAGTTGTTATAAAATTTTCTTTTATATATTTTAAATGAGATTCAAATATATCATAATCATTACTGCATCTATCGCTGTTTAAATGATGATACATCATACTAATCAACAACTTCTATCCCCTTTAGTCTTTTTTTCATATTAATTTTATCTTTATGCTTTCTATTATAATCAATAGCAATATCTATACACTTTTTTTCATCATTTCCTGACAATAAAGCGTACTCTTTTATCATAACAGCCAAATACTCATCTTTTGCCCAAAGCTTATTAAAGTTTTTAAGTCGTTCTTTCAAAGACAAGCTTTTAAACTCCATACGATTAATATCAACTATTTTAAATAAATACTCACTATCTTGCTTTTTAATAAGAATATTACCAGGAGAATAATCTTTATGCAAAATTTCATTTTCATGCAAATCAAAAGTAAATCGTGCAAAAGCTTTAAATACAGCTTCTTTATCAAGAAAATCATCTTGCAATAAAGGCTCTCTTATAGTAAAATCATAATCAAACTTTTCACTTACAAAATAACTATCATTTAACAATCCATTTTTATAAAATTCAATATATCCAATAGGAACAGGAGTAAAATCCTTAATTTTCAATGAATATTCATAGGATTTTTTTGCTTTGGTATCTCTAAAAAAAGTATAATAAATTCTTCGCAAAAGATTTGGCACTTTAAATGATTTGACTATCAAATCTGCACCATTATAGTTTATAATTTTTAATTCATTTCTTGCTTTATGGATAGAATTATCACTATCTTTAAAATACGATTGGATATTTAATAAAAAGTCATTAAAATGATCAAAATTAAAATTAATTTTTAGCTTATGCATATCTTACCCGTTGTTTAGTATAATACTAACTATTATATTGAAAAAGGCGTTAAATTGAAATTAAATTTTAGAAGAGGTAGTGCATTTGCTTCAAAAAAAGCAAGAGAGTTTTTGGCAGATAAAAATCCTGAAGATATAAAAAGTATTGCTGTTATACGGCATGCGGCTATTGGTGATTTT
>JAOZVJ010000023.1 GCA_029938215.1 Arcobacteraceae bacterium
AAAATCAAAATGTTACTTCATTTTTATAATCCTACCTGCCCATTTTAGCAGTTCGTTTGACATTTGTACTATCTAAATTTAAAAAACATAATTGTCACAAGTATATAAGTCTAGGTAAATCGGAAAAAAGATACAATAAAATATTAAAAAAACAGAGGTATGAACTAGATGAAAAAGAATTTAATATACTTGAAAAAGTTACTTTAGTATGGATAAAGAATTTATTGCAAATGAAAGCATAAGATTAGATAAATTTTTAGCAAATAATTTAAATGAAACCAGAAATCAAATAGAACAGCTTATAAAAAAAGGTTTTGTAGTAGTTGAAAATAAAAAAAATGCAAAAAGTGGATTAAAATTACAAGTCGGTCAAAAAATATTTGTAACTTTACCGGAAATTACAAAAAAAGCTCCACTTAAAGTTGATTTTAAAATCGAAATAGTTTATGAAGATGATTATATTTTAGTTATAGATAAACCATCTGGCGTAATAGTGCATGGCGCACCTAGTGTAAAAGAAGCTACACTAGTCGATTGGCTAAAGCTAAAAAATATTTCTTTATCAACTATTAGCGGAGAAGAGCGACACGGGATAGTGCATAGACTTGATAAAGGCACAAGTGGATTAATGGTGGTGGCAAAAACAAACGAAGCACATGTTGCTTTAAGTCGGCAACTTGAAAATAAAACTATGGGAAGGTTGTATTTGGCTCTTATTGATTTGCCACTAAAGGATAATATCACTATTAATAGACCAATAGGAAGAAATCCGCACAATAGATTAAAGCAAGGAATAGTTGAGCATGGCAAAAGTGCTAAAACCAAATTTTTAAAATTAATACAAAGCAATAACAATAAATTTGAATTAATATCGGCAAAACTTTTCACAGGAAGAACACACCAAATAAGGGTACATTTAGAATCTTTAAACAGACATATATTAGGAGATAGCTTATATGGTTTTAAAGGCAATTTAGATAAAATTGCTAGAGTTAATTTGCATGCATATAATCTATATTTTACACATCCAATTAGCAAAAAAGATATGAGCTTTTGTGTAGAATTACCAAATGATATGCAAGAATTTTGTAAAAACAATTTTGATATGGAGATAATAAATGAAAAAATTAATACTAAATACCTTATTGACAGCTTTGATAGTTTTAATCAGTGGTTGTGATACGCAGAACCTACCGTTACCTAGCACAAAACCAAAAATAAATGAAAATTTGCCATCTGTTGATGCTGCAACAATTAAAACAATTCCTGATATGTCGTCAATTGCTATTGAGTGGAAAGCACTTTTAGATCATAATATTAAAGGGTATTATATTTATAGAGCAAATATTCAAAAAGATGGTCAAAAATTAAAAAGAATAGACTCTGTTAAAGGAAAATATTCTTCACATTTTTTAGATAAAGACCTTGAGCCTAGCACTCAATATTTATATGCAATCTCTTCTTTTGATGCAAATGATTTTGAATCTATTCCTAGTCAATCTATTACTGCAAATACTAAAAAAAGATTTGAATCTGTTAGTTTTTTAACTGCTACTAGCAATTTGCCAAGACAAGTTAAAATTTTATGGAGACCGCATCAAAATGAAAGAGTAGCAAAATATCATATTCAAAAAAGAAATGAAGAGACTTCAAAGTGGAGAAGAGTAAAAACTATAAAATCAAGACTTGAAGTAGAATATATAGATAGAAATTTAGATGACAATACAGCGTACGCATATAGAATAAAAGCAATAACTTTTGATGGTATTAAATCACTTCCAAGTAAAATAGTAAAAGCAAAAACAAAACCACTTCCAAATAAAGTATCAAACATAAAAGCAACACTTGATTTGCCAAGAAAGATTACTTTGACATGGGAACCATTGGAAGATAAAAGTGATGTTGCTTATTATAAGATCTATAGTAGCGATAGTCAAGATGGGAGTTTTAAAGAATTAGCAAAAGCAAAAGCCGAAAGTAATACTTATGATAATTTAATCAAAAAAGACGGAAAAATAAAGTTTTATAAAATTACAACAGTTGATAAAGATGGGCTTGAAAGTTCAAAAAAAGTACCATCTACTATAGGTAAAACATTGGATATTTCAGAGAAGCCTGTAATTACGCTTGCTATGATAGAAAATGATAAAGTAATTTTAAATTGGGTAAATGGCGGAAATAGAGATGTTACATACAGTATACATAAGACTACCAAAGAAGGTTTTATTTCAAGTAAAACGGAAACAATTGCAAATGTTACAGATTTAAGATTTGAGGATGATGATATTGTAAGAGGTGTTACTTATGAATATTCTATTGAAGCAGTTGATATTAATGGAATATCGTCAGGAAAAACACAGCCTACAACTTTGACAATTCCAAAACTAAAATAGATGCCTCATATATTAGTAAATAAACATAAAGATATAGCTACGCCATCAAATTATGATGATGTAGCTTTTCAATTTATAGCAAAATCGTCAAAAGAAAATAAAGTTTTAGTAGAAACGGAAAATAAAAAATTCTTTTTAAATATGAAAGAAAAAAATAATAATATTCTTGTAAAAATTGATAATATTACTAGAATTTCTCCAGTAAGCATAGTAAAAAATGCTATCAATGCTTATGGAAAAATTTCAGGTTCTAAAATTTTATTTGAAAATACATCTAATTTATCAAAAAAAGTTGAACCTAAAAAAGAATTTTTAAAAGATATTGAATATTTTGTGAATGATTTTAAAACAGACAAAGAAATATTAGTAGAAGTTGGGTTTGGAAGTGGTAGATATCTAATCCATCAAGCTTTAAAAAATCCTGATAAATTAATAATAGGGCTAGAAATCCACACTCCTTCAATCGAACAAATGCTAAAACAAGTAAATATTCAAGGTATTACAAATATTTTAGCTATAAATTATGATGCACGACTTTTTCTTGAATTTTTAGAATCAAATAGTGTAAACACTATTTTTGTACATTTTCCAGTGCCTTGGGATAAAAAACCACATAGAAGAGTTATGAGTGTTGATTTTATACAAGAATCTCTTAGAGCGTTAAAGCCAAATGGTACTTTGGAACTTAGAACTGATAGTCCAAATTATTTTGAATATTCATCACAACTTTTGGAGCATTTTAAAAAATTTCCTTCAAAAATTTTAAAAAATAAAGATTTGGAAGTAATTAGTAAATATGAAACTAGATGGAAAAAACAAGAAAAAGATATTTGGGATGTTATCATTACTTCTACTGTTGAAGATAAAATTTTAGATATAAAAGCTGATTTTTCTTTTGATACGAATATCAATATTAAAAATTTAGATTTACCAAACAAGCCAGTAGTAAAAAAAGATTTTTTAGTACATTTTGAAAATGTTTTAACGATTGAGGATTATGGAATTTTAATACAATTAACTATGGGAAGTTTCAATAAGCCAATAAGCAAATATATAATTGTAGCAAATGGCAAAGCCTCATATTTTCAAGGCAACCCAATACCAACAAGTGCAAATTTAAAAGCACATAAATTAATAAAAAGTTTTTTACAGGAGAATAAATGCGAGCAATAGCGTTATTTAGTGGCGGATTAGATTCGGTTTTGGCTATGAAATTAATAGTTGATCAAGGTATTGAAGTAATTGCTGTAAATATAAATACTGGTTTTGGTAGCACAAATGATAGGCTTGAACATATTAAAAATATGTGTGAGCAAATCGGGGCAAAACTTGAAATTTTAGATTTAAGAAAAGAATTTCTTGATGAGGTTTTATTTGATCCAAAATATGGATACGGCAAAAATTTTAATCCATGTATAGATTGTCATGGTTTTATGTTTAGATATGCAGGAAAATTACTTAAAAAATATGATGCTTCTTTTATGATAAGTGGTGAAGTTGTAGGGCAACGACCAATGAGTCAAAGAAAAGATGCGATGATGCAAGTACAAAAATTAAGTGATTATGATGAATTAATAGTAAGACCACTTTGTGCTAAATTAATGCCAAAAAGCAAGCCTGAGATTGAAGGTTGGATTGATAGAGAAAAATTATTAGATATAAATGGTCGAACAAGAACTAGACAATTAGAATTAGCCAAAGAAATAGGACTAGAAAATTTTGAAGCACCTGCTGGAGGATGTTTATTAACTGAAATACAATTTTCACAACGCATTAGAGATTTTGTAGAACATGGTCATATGGAAGTAGATGATATAAATACTTTAAAAGCCGGACGACATCTAAGACTTCCAGATGGCGCAAAATTAATTATAGGAAGAAACGAAGAAGACAATGATAAATTATTTGCAACAAAAAGTTTAAAATATCTAAAAGCTAGAATTATTGATGCTAGTGGACCTTTTTGTTTATTTGAGAAAAATGCAAGTCAAAAAGATAAAGAACTTGCGGCAAATATAATTGTAACTTACGGAAAAACAGAACCTGATAAAATTTATGAGGTAAATTTCCAAGAATACATTTTGGAAGGGCAAAAATTTCCTACAAAAAATGAATTGCAAAAATATTTTATACTAGGATAAATTAACAAATATTTTTGTTAAAAATTTAATCGTATTTTAGATAAAATCGCGAAATAATTCAAACCCAAGGATAGTGATTGTTAAATTTTAAAAAAACACTTATAGGCACATCTGCAAAAAATGATATTTTATCAGGACTTGTTGTTGCTGTTGCATTAGTTCCAGAAGCTATTGCATTTTCTTTTATTGCTCAGGTTAGTCCAATAGTTGGACTTTATGCAGCATTTATTTTAGGACTTATTACTGCTATTATGGGTGGAAAGCCTGGTATGATTAGTGGTGCAACAGGTGCTGTTGCTATTGTGCTTGTAGGTCTTAGTATCGCTTCTAAAGAATTACTAATTTCTCAAGGACTAACTGGAGATGCCGTAACATTTGGTATTTTGCAATATATAACTTTAACAGCCATTGTCGCAGGTATTATTCAAGTAACAATTGGTGCTTTTAGATTAGGTAAGTTTATTAGACTTGTTCCTCAGCCAGCGCTTCATGGGTTTGTAAATGGACTTGCAGTAGTAATTGCAACAAGTCAATTTAAATTTTTAGATAATGCTCAAACTTTAATGTATATTATTATCGCAGGAACTATGGCTACAATGTATTTATTGCCTAAAGTTACTAAAAGTGTACCAGCAGGACTTGTTGCTATTATTGTATTTACTTTTGGTGTTTATATAACAGGTGCAGATACAAAACTTGTAGGAGATTTAGCAAATTTAACTGATTTTAAAGGAATGTTACCAAGTTTTTATATTCCAGATACCATCTTAAATAAAGATGCTTTTATTCTTGTTTTACCTTATGCAATTATTGTTGCCCTTGTTGGTGTAATTGAGTCTTTACTTACTCTTTCTGTTTTGGATGAAATTAGCGGAAAAAGAGGCAGTGCAAATCAAGAATGTATAGCTCAGGGTGCAGGAAATATTACTTGTGGATTATTTGGTGCAATGCCAGGATGTGCAATGATTGGACAATCTATTATTAACTATACTTCTGGTGGTTGGGGAAGATTATCAGGTATTACAGCTTCTGTTGGATTAATTTTATTGGTCGCAACAATGACTGATATTTTAAATATAATTCCAGTTGCTATTCTAGTTGGTATTATGTTTATGGTAAGTATCGGCACATTTGAATGGAGTAGTTTTGCTAGAATTACAAAAATGCCAAGAAGTGATGCTTTTGTACTTTTAACTGTTACTGGAATTACTATTGTTGAAGATTTGGCAATCGCTGTTATTTCTGGCGTTATTATATCTGCACTTGTTTTTGCGTGGAAACATGCAAAAGTAACTGCGCGTACACATATAGAAGATGATGGTACAAAAATTTATGATTTTGATGGTCCTTTATTTTTTGGCTCTGTAACTGCTTTTAATGAACAATTTGACTTATCTCATGATCCTAAAATTGTAGTATTGGATTTTAAAAATGCAAGAGTTATGGATATAAGTGGTGTTGAAGCTATTGATGCTATTACAAAAAAATATCAAGAAAATAATAAAACTATTAGAATAAGGCATCTAAGTAATGAATGTAAATCTATTATGAAAAATGCTGGTAAATTTTGTACTTATGAAGAAGATGATCCTAAATATAAAGTAGCTTACGATTATTAAAAAAGGGTAGTTAAAAACTACCCTTAAATATGTTTGAAATAAAATTTAAAATTTTAGTACAATCCGTAATGTGTACCATCTTTCATTTTATATAAAACTCTAAAGTTATCATCCATATCATAAAAAACTTTAAACGCTCCACCATCTTGCTTTAAATCATTTAGAGCTTCTCCTATTTCAATTGGCTTGTAAGAATCAAGTCTCATAGGAACTATTTCGTTATCAAGTTTTTCCAATTCTTTTGATACGCTGTCTTCCTCTTCAGCAATAGCAACATCAGTTAGCTTAGTAGCATCATGATTTTTTATTTTATCCGAATGTCTTCTTAGAATCTTATTTACTCTATCAGTTGCAATATCAATTGCTGTATGCAAATCTTTATCTTTTTGTTTTACAACAATAGTATCTTGATGTGCAACATTTAATAAATATTCAAAAGTTATTAAATTTTTTCCATGCTTTTGCTCTTGCGAAATAATAGCATTGACTGAGATAATATCCAAATTATATTTTTTAAAAGTATCTATAGTACCTTCAATATGTTTTTTTAAATCTTCTGTTAAAGTTATGTGTCTTCCAACTATACTTGTATTCATGAGAAACTCCTTAAAGTGAAATTTAAAGATTAAGAATATAATCTTTGTAAAGTAATTGTATCGTAATTAAATTAATATTTCCCTATTTCCTTTAGTATTAGGTGCACTTAATACACCTGTCATTTCCAATTGTTCCACAATAGTAGCAGAACGATTATATCCGATTCTTAATTTTCTTTGAATATAGCTAATTGAACTTTTTTTATCTTGTATGACTATTCTTTTGGCATCTTCATACAACTTGTCTAGGTCACCCATTTCACTTGTATTTTTATTACTAAAACCTTCTTCGGCTTGCTCTTTTAAAAGTGAACTATCATATTCAACTTCTCTTTGATCTTTTAAAAAGTCAACAACCTTATCAATTTCACCCTCAGTATTCCAAGGAGCATGAATTCGTACTAGTCCACTCATTCCAGGAGGTGTAAAAAGCATATCGCCGCGTCCCAAAAGTGACTCTGCCCCAATAGAATCAAGTATAATTTTACTATCAACTCTTTGTCCAACTTTATAACTAATTCTACTTGGTAAATTTGCTTTAATAAGTCCAGTAACAACATCGACAGATGGTCTTTGTGTCGCTACTATTAGATGAATTCCACAAGCTCTAGCTTTTTGTGCTATTCTTGCTATTGAAAGTTCAACTTCTTTACCACTAGTCATCATCAAGTCGGCTAATTCATCTATAATAATAACAATATATGGAAATTTGTCAAAGCCGTCTTTTTTTGCTTTTTCATTATAATTTTCTATATTTTTAGTTCGAGTATTTGCCATCATTGCATATCTTTTTTCCATTTCAGCAACCATAGAAGCCAAAGCATTAATAGCTTCCATTGGTTTTGTGATTACTGGAGTTAAAAGATGTGGGATATCATTGTACATAGAAAATTCTAACATTTTTGGATCAATCATAATAAACTTTAAATCATCTGGAGAATTTTTATAAAGAAGAGATAAAATCATACCATTTATACCAACACTTTTTCCACTTCCTGTAGTTCCTGCTATAAGCAAATGTGGAAGTTTTTTAAGATCAGTAACGAAAGGTTTTCCAACTATATCTTTACCTAAAATTATAGTAAGCGGTGAAGATGAATTTTTAAACAATTCACTTTCTAAAATTTCTCTCATATATATTGTTTCTGTGTCTTCATTTGGAACTTCAATCCCTACTACATCTTTTCCTGGAATTGGTGCTTGAATTCTTATAGTTTGTGCTTTTAGAGCCATAGCCAAGTCATCTTGTAAACCAAGTATTTTAGAAACTTTTACATTTGGCGCTGGTTTAAATTCAAATGTTGTTACAATAGGTCCAGAATAAGTTCTTACAACATCCCCATCTATTTTAAATTGACTTAATTTTTCAAGTAAATCTTTAATCTTTCCATCAATTACTGATTCGTTAACTTTTGATTTAGTTTGTTTTGGCGGTTTTGTAAAAAAATCGACCAAAGGCAATTTAAAATCTTTTGGCTTATCAACTTCTCCCGTTTCTAAATCTTTTAGTAATTTCTTATTTTCTTCTAATTCGTCTACTATTATTGCAGATATATGTATATCTTCATTTGCTGTTTCTTTTGTATCTTTATTCAAATCTATTTGCTTAGGTAAGTCACTTTCTATATTTTCAATATTTTCAATAATTATTTCAGCAGTATCTCCTACTTCTTTTACTGTAACTTTTTCGGAAAAATTTTGTTTAAATTCTTTTTGTTTTTTTAATTTACTTGGTTGCTTAATGATACTTTTTTTCTCTATTTTTGGTAATATTTTTTTAATTGTTTTATTGAAACTAAAAAATTTACCATTAAAATCCTCAATTAGCACATATAAACAAACCACAAACCCAATTACTACAAAAAGCCAAAGTCCCGCAAGTCCAACAAATGGAGATAAATTTTCTACTATAATATTTCCAATTCCACCAGACATTTTACCATCTAACAAAAGTGATTGAAATATAATTAGAGTTAAAAATAAAAATACAGAAGTGATTGATTTTTCTAAAATCTTTTCAATATATGAAAAATTTAATTTATAAAGTGGGTAAAGCAATATTAATAAACAAAAATAAGATAAATAACCAAAATATTCTTTAAAATACAAAGCAAAATTAGAGCCTATTTTTCCAACTAATTGTGGATTTGGCATAAATGTTGCAAAAGTAAAAAACAATATTATGAATGCAAAAATGAGTGATGAGATTTTAGTAGCTATTATTTATCCTTTTGTTTTATATTTTACTTTAAAAGTCTTTGTATTTTTCCTTGAAGTTTTAGCCAAGTTCTATGCTCCACTAAAGGAAATCCAGCCCATTGTTTTTTTGGCTGTGTTATTGATTTGCTAACAACTCCACGAGCAGAAATTGTCGTATAAGGTGCAATTTCTAAATGTCCAGTTGTTCCACTTTGTCCTGCCATTACAACATATTCATTTAAGATAGTAGAACCACTTAAACCAGTCTGCGTAACAAGAATAGAACCTTTACCTATTTTACAATTATGTGCTATATGTACAAGATTATCAATTCTTACTTTTTCTTCAATTATCGTACTTTTAAATGCTGCTCTATCTATCGTGCAGTTTGCACCTATTTCTACATCATTTCCAATAACTACATTTCCATTTTGATAGATTTTAATATGTTGTCCAGCTTTTGTTGTGGCAAAACCAAAACCATCACTTCCTATTACTGTTCCAGCATGAATAATTACATCATCGCCTATTACACAATCTCTATAAATAGTTACATTTGGATAGATAACAGTATTTTTACCGATAGAAACATTATCACCTATAAAACTGCCTGCCATAATAGTACAATTTTCACCAATGATAGAATCAAATCCAATATTGACATTTTTCATAATAGTACAATTTTGACCGATTTTTGGCTCATTTCCTTTTGTTTCCACCAATGTTGGTGCAAAAAATTTACTTGCTTTTGCCAAAGACTCATAAGGAACATCACAAATCAAAGCAATAGTATCGTCAGGAACCATATCTTTAAAATCTTTAGTTACAAAAATAGCTCCAGCTTTTGTTTCTTTTAAAGAAGATAAATATTTTTTATTCTCCAAAAAAGAAATTTCAAAAGAAGTAGAATCTTTTAAAGTATTTAATCCAACAATTTCAATATTTTTTTCATCAGAAGACAAAGAGATATCTAGTTTATCTGCGATATCAAATAATTTCATATTCTTATCTTTCCATTGCTACGACACCGCTTCTTACGATTTCAATCGGTTTATATTTTTCAATAACTTTTATAAAATTTGCAATTCTCTTTGGATCATCAGTAGCAGATATAACTATTGCTTCTTCTGTTACATTTTGTATTGCACCATTATAAGCACGAGCAAGCACATCTATATCACTTAAATTTTGCTCAATTGGTATTTTGATAAGTGCTGTATCTTTTTCTATAGCATTTTTATGTTCGATTACTTTTAATACTGGAACTAGTTTATTTAATTGTTTTACAATTTGATCTATAACTCTAGCTTTACCTATTGTTATAATAGTGATCCTAGAATATTCACTATTTGCAATTGGTGCTACTGTTAGGCTGTCGATGTTGTATCCTCTTGCAGAAAACAAATCAACAATCCGCGACAATACTGAATTTTGATTTATAACTATTACTGATAGAATTTCTCTTTTTTCTTTATTGTCATAAAAATCTTTAAAATTATTCATTATTTATCTCCTAGCAAAAGCATATCATTAAGTGCGTGACCATTTGGCACCATAGGAAGAACTTCTTCTTTTCTTTCAACAATTACTTCGATAATAGTAGGTTTATTTAATTTTATAGCTTCTTCCAAAGCTTTATCAAATTCTTCTTTTGTTTTAACTCTAAAGCCTACACCGCCCATACTTTGTGCCAACATTTTAAAGTCAGCTTGAGTATCCAAAACTGTTTCAGCTAATCTATCTTCATAAAACATTGTTTGCCATTGTCTTACCATTCCTAGATAATTGTTATTTAAAACAATATTGATTATAGGTAAATTATATTGAGTACATGTAACAATCTCTTGAATATTCATCATTATAGAACCATCACCTGAAAAATTAATAGATATTTTATCTGGATTTGCTCTTTTTACACCCATAGCATAAGGAAGTCCTACTCCCATAGTTCCCAAACCACCACTTGTCATAAATTGTCTAGGATGACTAAAAGGATAAAATTGTGCTGTCCACATTTGATGTTGCCCAACATCTGTAGAGATTAAGGCCTTGTCTCCTAATGTTTCACCTACTCTTTGAATTACCCATTGAGGTTTTAATCTATCAGTATCTTCTTTATAACCTAATGGATGTTTTGCCCTATATTCTTTTAGCGTATTATTCCAAACAGAATAGTCATTAAAATCATAATCTTTTACAATTTCTAAGATTTGCCCCATAACAATTGCCAAATCACCTACAATTGGAAAATTTGGCTTAACAATTTTAGCAATACTAGCAGGGTCTATATCGATATGAACAATTTTAGCTTTTTTTGCAAACATATCAAGTCTTCCAGTAACTCTATCATCAAATCTAGCACCAAAACATACAATCATATCTGTTTCGCTTATTGCCATATTTGCTGAATATTCTCCATGCATACCTAGCATACCAAACAAATGCTCATCATCACTTTTCATAATGCCTCTAGCCATTAAAGTTTCAACTGCTGGTATTTTTGTATATTTTACAAATTCTCTGATTTCTTTATAGCAATCTGATAAAACAGCTCCACCACCTATGTAAAGTAAAGGTCTTTTTGATTGACTAATTGCTTTTAAAGCACTTTTTATTTGCCTAATATTACCTTTTGTGGTTGGCTTATATGTTGGTAAATTTATCTTTTTTTCATAATCAAATTTTCCCAAATCGGCAGTAACATCTTTTGGTAAATCAATATGTACAGGACCTGGTCTACCACTTGATGCAAGATAAAATGCTTCTTTTAAAATTCTTGGTAAATCTTTTACATCATTTACTAAATAATTATGCTTTGTACAACTTCTGCTAATACCAACTGCATCAATTTCTTGAAAAGCATCCGTACCAATAACTGCTGTTGGAACTTGTCCGCTAATTACGACCATAGGAATTGAATCTGTATAGGCAGTTGCTAACCCAGTAACCGCATTTGTAAATCCTGGACCACTAGTAACAATCGATACGCCAACTTTTCCTGAAGACCTTGCATAAGAGTCTGCTGCATGGACTGCTGCTTGTTCATGTTTTGTTAGTATGTGCTGAAAAGCATTTTGTTTATACACTTCATCATATACATTCATTATTGCTCCACCTGGATAACCAAACACTACTTCAACATTTTCTTTGGCCATAGCCTCTATAACCATTTTTGCACCCGTCATTTGCATAACTATACACTCCTAAATAAGTCTTTTTTAAGTCCCCGATTTTACTATAATTGAAATTAAAAACAGATGAACTTCAAAAACACAAAATATACAAATTTTCTTAACATTAAATTCTTTAAAATAAGATTATGCGAATTTTAAGAAAAGTTTTAGTTTTAATGGCGTATAATAGGTATACAAGAAATTATAAGGAGGTACTTATGGAGCTTAATATAGTTAGTAATTCATCAATCAATAATTTTAAAAATGGTGATTTGGGTGACATTAAAAAGCTAGATACTGCTAAGAGAGTTAATGACTCTGGAAATAACTCTATAGGTGTTTCTGTTGATGCAAATAATATCACGAGAAGAAGCAGTCTTTCTGGAGAAATTGGAAAGTATATTGATAATATGTCAAAAACTGGTTCAATAATATCCTCAATAAATAATCAAGTTCAAACTGTTAATAATATACAGAAAGAAGTATCAAATTTAACACTTGGTTTATCTACACAAGAGCAAACTCAACCAAACATAGCAAAACTTATCTCTAATTATAATGTATCAGTTGGCACTATAAATGAAAAGATGGCTAAACTAGATGATTTGAGTGGTGATAGTACAACTTATTTTGATGGTGCTGCTGGTGCCATTCCTTTAGGTGTTAATATGATTGACAATGAAATGTCAAGAAAAAGAGAAGAATTATCTAGCACACTAGAAAGAATCAATAAAGTAAATGATACATTTAAAAAGATGGCGCAAGGTGTTATAGCAAAAGAAGTAGAAATTGTAAAACAAGAGTCGCCATTTAAAGAATTTGATTTTGGAAAAGAGTCAGTTGACTTTAGCAATACAAGATTAGCAAGTGTAGTTGGTTCGGTTGCCTCTTCTCAAGCAAATGCTGCTCAGGCACAGAGTGTTAAATTACTTAGCCATTCTTAAAAAAGTTACAATTTAATTTAATATTCTGATTTTTTTAAAATCAACGCTTGAACTAAAAATAAAAAAGAGATATTAGTTGGAAATGATATTAAATTAAATTTATCATAAGTCTTTCTTGTTTATTATATAAAAGTGAATAGATTTTATTTCATCATTTGTTAAAAAATATGTTGGCATAATATTTTTGCTAGTACTGCTTCTTTTTAAGGTTTTTCTAAATTTATCTAAAGGGATGTTGTTTATTGCTGGTGCATGTAATTCAAATTTTTTCTTCTTATGGATGTATCTAGCTATAAAATTTCCAGTACCATTTTTTCCATGGCATTTAATACATCCTATTCCTCTTGGATTTTTATAAAGCATTTGACCATATTCATATTTTGTGATAAATAAATTATCATCACTATCTTTTTGTAAAATTTCTTTTGGTAAGTTCTCGCACAACAAAGATGAGTAGAAAAAAAGTAAAATAATAAAAAATTTCATATTTGGATTGTACCATACGATTGATAATAAAAAGGTGTTTTTAAAACTGAAGTGCATAATCTTATTAAGCACTTCAAAAACAAATTTTAGCTAAAATGACTGACTTTTATCAAATATAGGAGCCATAATTGATAACACTAAAAGAAGCACTTAGCTTAACTGATGATGAATTATCAAAAGTTACAAATGAACTAAAACAAAAAATCAATGACAATAAAAATATAGGTGCTTATGTAGAGCAATTAATAAATACAGATGTGACAGTTTCTAGTAGTGGGATACCAATCGCTATAAAAGACAATATAAATGTAAAGGATTGGGAAATAACTTGTAGTAGCAATATCTTAAAAGGTTATATTTCCCCATATAATGCAACAGTAATAGATAATCTTCAAAAAGCTGGTTTGTGTGCATTTGGTAGAACAAATATGGATGAATTTGCTATGGGAAGTAGTACAGAATCAAGCTGTTACGGAAAAACTTTAAATCCAGTTGATAATGAAAAAGTACCCGGTGGAAGTAGTGGAGGAAGCGCAGCTGCTGTTGCTTCTGGACTTGCTATTGCGGCACTTGGTACTGATACTGGCGGAAGTATTAGGCAACCTGCTGCTTATTGTGGTTGTGTTGGTATGAAGCCAACTTATGGAAGAGTTAGTCGATATGGAATAGCAGCTTATAGTAGTAGTCTTGACCAATGTGGACCAATTACTCAAAATGTAGAAGACGCTGCGATTTTATATGATATTATTTCTGGATATGATGAAAAAGATTCTACAAGTGCTAAAAATGTTGATTATGTTCCTGTAGCTCCAAATCTTGATGAAAATAAAAAATTAACTATTGCGGTTATTGATAATTTTATCAAAGATGCAAGTGAAGATGTAAAAAATGCATTTGAAAAAACTATTAAATCTTTAGAAGCTCAAGGTCATACAATCGTGCATAAAAATATGATGGATACCAAAAAGCATATATCTTCTTATTATGTTGTGGCAACTGCTGAAGCTAGTGCAAACTTGGCTAGATATGATGGTATTAGATATGGAAATAGGGTTGAGTGTGATGGACTTAAGGAAACTTATGTTCAAACAAAATCACAAGGTTTTGGCGATGAAGTTCAAAAAAGAATTTTGCTTGGAACTTTTGTTTTGAGTAGTGGCTATTACGATGCTTATTATATCAAAGCTCAAAAAGTAAGACATCTTATAAAAGATGATTTTGAAATAATTTTTGCTGATGCTGATTTGATTTTAAGTCCAGTAGCTCCTACAACTGCTCCTAAATTTGGAAGTTTTAAAACTTCTTTGGAGATGTATTTAAGTGATATTTATACAATATCTGTAAATTTGGCTGGATTACCTGCAATATCTGTGCCAGTTGATAATGACAAAGATGGAATGCCAATCGGTCTTCAACTTATTGGAAAAGCATATGATGAACAGACTTTATTTGATGGGGCAAAAAGCCTTGAATCTTGCGTGAATTACACTAAAAATTAAAAAAAGGGATACAAAGTATGAAAATTAGAAAAAAAGCATTAACATTTGAAGATGTGTTGTTAATACCTGCGAAATCTGAAGTTTTACCAAGAGAAGTAAGTTTAAGAACTAAATTAACTAAGGAATTGTTTTTAAATATCCCATTTGTAAGTGCTGCTATGGATACAGTTACTGAGCATAGAGCTGCTATTGCAATGGCTAGATTGGGTGGTATTGGTATAATTCATAAAAATATGGATATTGAAACTCAAGCTTTGCAAGTAAAAAAAGTGAAAAAAAGTGAAAGTGGTATTATAATCGATCCAATTTCTGTTAAACCTGATCAAACTTTGCAAGATGCTGAAGATTTGATGGCTAGTTATAAAATTTCTGGTGTTCCTGTTGTTGATGACGACAATAATCTTTTGGGAATACTTACAAATAGAGATATGAGATTTATAAAAGATTTTTCACAATTAGCAGGTGATGTTATGACGAAAATGCCTCTTATTACTGGTGTTGAGGGTACAACGCTAGAAAAAGCTTCTGAAGAGATGCATAAAAATAAGATAGAAAAATTACCAATTGTTGATGCAGATGGAAAACTAAAAGGTCTTATTACAATTAAAGATATAAATAAAAAAATACAACATCCAGATGCAAATAAAGATAAACATGGAAGATTAAAAGTTGGTGGTGCTATTGGTGTTGGTCAAATGGATAGAGCAAAAGCTTTAGTTGAAGCTGGCGTTGATGTGTTGGTATTGGATTCTGCTCATGGTCATTCAAAAGGTATATTAGATACTGTGGCACAAATTAAAAAAGAATTGGATATTCAGATAATAGCTGGAAATGTAGCAACTGCCGAAGCTACAGAAGATTTAATAAAATGTGGAGCAGATGCAGTTAAAGTAGGTATTGGTCCGGGGTCTATTTGTACAACAAGAATAGTTGCAGGTGTTGGAATACCACAAATAAGTGCAATAGATGAATGTGCTGCTATGGGAGCAAAATATGGTGTACCTATTATTGCAGATGGTGGTATAAAATATTCTGGCGATGTAGCAAAAGCATTGGCTGTAGGTGCATCTTGTGTTATGATGGGAAGTGCTTTGGCTGGTACAGAAGAATCTCCAGGTGAAGTTATTTTATCGCATGGTAGAAAATTCAAATCATACAGAGGTATGGGAAGTATTGGTGCTATGAATAAAGGTAGTACTGATAGATATTTTCAAGAAGGAACGGCAGCGGATAAATTGGTACCAGAGGGTATCGAAGGTATGGTTCCTTATAAAGGTATGATGAGTGAAATTATTCATCAATTTATCGGAGGCTTACGAAGTTCTATGGGTTATTTGGGAAGTAAAGATATTACAACTTTTCAAGAAACAGCAGAATTTGTAGAAATTACTAGTGCAGGACTTAAAGAAAGTCATGTGCATGATGTGACGATAACAAATGAGGCACCGAATTATCATATTTAGATAAAATAAGCCAATAAAAAAAAGGACAAAAAGATGCAACAGCAAACAATAGCACTACACGCTGGGTATGAAAAAGATAAAAATAATCCAACTATGGCAGTTCCTATTTATATGAGCACAGCTTATGAGTTTGAAGACACAAATCAAGCTGCTGATCTTTTTGAGCTTAAAGAATTAGGCTATATTTATACAAGATTAAACAATCCAACCACTGATGTATTTGAAAAACGATTTGCAGCACTTGAAGGTGGTGTTGCTGCTATTGGCACAGCTAGTGGTATGAGCGCTATATTTTATGCTGTTGCAAATAGTGCAGAAGCTGGAGATAATATTATCCATGCTAGTAAGCTTTATGGCGGTAGCATTACTTTGTTTTCTCAGACTATTAAAAGATTTGGTATAGAAGCTAGAAGTTTTGATATTGATACTCCTGAGGTTATTGAAGCTTTAATAGATGAAAAAACAAAAATTATCTTTTTTGAATCTATCACAAATCCTAGCGTTGATGTTCCTGATTTTGATAAAATTGTAGAAATAGCAAATAAATATGGAATTATAACTGTTGTAGATAACACTGTTGCTACTCCTTGTATTTGTCAGCCTTTAAAATTAGGTGTTGATGTGACGGTTCATAGTGCTAGTAAATATACCACTGGTCAGGGTTTGGCTATAGGTGGGATTATGGTCGAAAATAAATTGTTAATCGATAAATTAAAAGACAATCCACGATATGCACATTTTAACGAACCAGATGAAAGTTATCATGGGTTGATTTATACTCAAGTTGGTATGCCACCTTTTACTTTAAGAGCTAGGCTTTCATTGCTTAGAGATTTAGGTGCAGTTCCTAGTCCTTTTAATAGTTGGCTTTATATTCAAGGTCTTGAAACATTAAGTTTAAGAATGAAGCAACATTGCAGTAGTGCATTAGAAGTTGCAAATTTTTTAGAAAGTCATCCAAAAGTACAAAAGGTAAATTATCCATTTTTGCAAAATGATAAAAATTATAAAAATGCTAAAAAATATCTAAAATACGGAGCTAGCGGATTGCTTAGTTTTGAGGTTGCTACAAAAGAAGAAGCACAAAAGATTGCGGATACTTTAGAACTTTTTTCATTGGTTGTAAATATTGGTGATAGCAAATCAATAGTAACTCATCCTGCTAGTACAACACATCAGCAGTTAAATAAAGAAGAATTGGAAAATGCTGGAGTTCCATCGGGACTTATTAGGCTTAGTATCGGTCTTGAAAATACGCAAGATTTGATAGATGATTTAAAAAAAGCACTTAAATAGTGATAGTAGAAACAAAAACAGCAGTATTTGACGAACCGCTTTATTGTGAAAGTGGAAGAATTTTACAGCCATTTCAAATAGTATATGAAACTTATGGGAAATTAAACAAAGACAAATCAAATGTTATAATTATAACACATGCCTTAAGTGGAAGTCATCATGTTGCAGGTTTTTATGAGGGAGAACGAAAAGCTGGTTGGTGGGATGATTTTATAGGTGATGGAAAAAGTATAGATACAACTAAATATTTTGTAATTTGTATGAATAACATTGGTTCATGCTTTGGTTCAACTTCTCCTATGAGTATCGATCCTGATACAAATAAACCATATAGATTTAAATTTCCAGTCCTTACAATTTCTGATATTGTAAAAGCACAAATGAGAGTTTTAGAATCATTGGATATTTATAAAGTAAAAGCAGTGATAGGCGGAAGTATGGGTGGTATGCAAGCACTTTGTTATGCTATAGAATATCCTGATTTTTCGGAACATATTATTGCTATGGCGACTACTGCATATACTAGACCATGGGCGATTGCATTTAATAAAGTTGTAATAGAAGCCATAAGAAATGACCCTGATTTTAAAGATGGATATTATGAGTCAAAAGATATTAAAGAAAATGGATTAAAAGGCTTGGCAGTTGGAAGAATGGCAGGTCACATATCTTATTTAAGTCCTAACAGTATGGATGAAAAGTTTGGTAGAAAATATGATGATACGGATGGACTTTATGATTTGTTTGGGCGGTTTGAAGTAGAAAAATATATGGAATATAACGGATATAATTTTCCTCATAAATTTGACCCTTTGAGTTATCTTTATATTGCGAAGACTATGAATATTTTTAATGCTTCAAGAGGTAGTGATACTTTAGCTCAAAGCTTGGATAAGATAAAAGCAAAACTTCATCTTATATCTTTTAGCGGTGATTTATTGTTTAAGCCTGAAGAGATGGAAGAAATCTATAATGCGATGAAAGAAAATGATAATAAAAACAACGTTACATATAAAGAGATTGATAGCGATTATGGTCATGATGCCTTTTTAGTAGAAGTTGAAAAGTTTGGCGATTATGTTGTGGATATATTGGAGGAAAGAATATGAGTGATACAATAAAAGAAGAAGAGTTGAGTTTCGAAGATAAAATCAAAACAGCAAAAGAGTTGCTAGACAAACTAATCGATCCTGAAATAACTTTACAGACAAGCGTAGAAGTATATAAAAATGGTATGAAAGAACTTGAAGAAGCTCAGAAGCTTTTAGATGAAGCTAAACTACAATTTGAAGAGTTAAATCAAGAATAAAAATATACTTTAATATAAAGGTTTTATTAATATATGGGTGAAGAACAAAAAAAGAGATTAGAACAACAACTTTGGAATATAGCAAATGAACTTAGAGGCAAGATGGATGCTGATGAGTTTAGGGATTATATTCTTGGATTTATATTTTATAAGTACCTCTCTGAAAAAATTGAAGATTATGCAAATGATTTATTAGTAGAAGATGGTGTGAAATTTATCCAACTTGATTGTTCAAACAATGAAGAGCATAAAGAATTATGTGAAGCTATCAAAGAAGACTCTATTGAACAACTTGGATATTTTCTAAAACCAAGTGAACTTTTTTCTGCTATGGCACAAAAAGGAAATGGTGAAAATGATAATTTTATCCTTGAAGACCTTACACAAGTACTAAGACATATAGAACAATCAACTATGGGTCATAAAAGTGAAGATGATTTTGAACATTTATTTGAAGACCTTGATTTAACTTCTACTAAATTAGGAAGGACAGAAGAAGCAAAAAATACCCTTATTTCAAAAGTTCTTTATTACTTAGATAATATTGATTTTGAACTAAAAAATCATGATAGAGATATACTAGGCGATGCTTATGAGTATCTAATAGGGCAGTTTGCTTCTGGTGCTGGTAAAAAAGCGGGTGAATTTTATACTCCTCAGCAAGTATCAAAAATACTTGCAAAAATAGTTACAACTAAAAAAACAAAATTAAAATCAGTATATGATCCAACTTGCGGAAGTGGTTCACTACTTTTAAGAGTTGCAAAAGAGGTTGATGATGTATCAAATTTTTATGGACAAGAGCTAAATAGAACTACATACAATCTTGCACGAATGAATATGATAATGCACGATATTCATTATAGAAAATTTGATATAAAACAAGAAGATACGCTTGAGCAACCACAACACATGGATGAGAGATTTGAAGCAATAGTTGCTAATCCTCCTTTTTCTGCTGTTTGGTCAGCAAATCCACTTCATATGAGTGATGATAGATTTTCTCAATATGGAAAACTGGCACCAAAAACCAAAGCAGATTTTGCATTTGTTCAACATATGATACATCATCTTGATGACAATGGAACTATGGCTATTGTATTGCCTCATGGAGTACTGTTTAGAGGTTCATCAGAAGGGCATATAAGAAAGTATTTAATAGAAGATAGAAATTATTTAGATGCAGTTATTGGACTTCCTGTGAATATTTTTTATGGTACTTCTATACCTACTTGTATATTGGTATTTAAAAAGTGTCGTGAAGATAGTGACAATGTTTTATTTATAGATGCTTCAAAACATTTTGAAAAAGTAAAGGCACAAAATTATCTAAGAGATGAAGATATCGAAAAGATTATCTCTACTTTTCAAAAAAGAGAAACGACAGATAAATATTCGTATTTGGCAAGTATAGAAGAGATAAAAGAAAATGATTATAATTTAAATATACCTAGATATGTAGATACTTTTGAAGAGGAAGTTGCTATTGATTTAGATGATGTGTCTAGTAAGCTTAAAGCATTAGATATTGATATGATTGAAACAGATAAAACTATAAGTGGTTTTTGTGATGAACTTGG
>JAOZVJ010000098.1 GCA_029938215.1 Arcobacteraceae bacterium
GAGCTGTACTAAAAACTTGTGATTTTTTTACAGGTATTGTTGTACCTTTTTCAATCAATTTTGTCATAACTCCACCAAGCGTTTCAATTCCCAATGATAATGGAGTAACATCTAATAAAAGCACATCTTTAACATCGCCTGTTAAAACTCCACCTTGAATAGCAGCACCCGCAGCAACAACTTCATCAGGATTTACAGAATTATTTAATTCTTTTCCAAAATATTCTTTTACTATTTCTTGAGCTTTAGGAATTCTTGTACTTCCACCAACCATAATAATTTCATTGATTTCATTATTGTCAAGACCAGCATCACTCATAGCAACTTTAATATGATCTAAAGTTTCATTTACCAAGTCTTCTGTCATAGCTTCAAATTTTGCTCTTGTTAAAGATTTTACAAGGTGTTTAGGACCTGTCGCATCTGCTGTAATAAATGGTAAATTAATTTCTGTTTCAGCAGTTGCACTTAATTCTTTTTTAGCTTTTTCAGCTTCATCTTTAAGTCTTTGATGAGCCATTTTATCTTTTCTTAAATCAATACCATTTTCAGTTTCAAATTCTTCTGCTAACCAGTCAATAATAACATTGTCAAAATCATCTCCACCTAAAAATGCATTTCCATCTGTTGAAAGTACTTCAAATGTTCCATCACCAATTTCAAGAACTGTTACATCAAATGTACCACCACCCAAATCATAAACTATAACTTTTTCTTCGCCTTTTTTATCAAGACCGTAAGCAAGTGCTGCAGCTGTTGGTTCATTGATAATTCTAAGTACATTAAGTCCTGCAATTGTTCCAGCTTCTTGTGTAGCTTTTCTTTGTGCATCATTAAAGTAAGCAGGTACAGTAACAACCGCATCAGTAACCTCTTGACCAAGATAAGCTTCAGCATCTGTTTTAAGTTTCATTAAAATTTTTGCAGAAATTTCTTGAGGAGTATATACTTTACCATCAATTTCAACAGCAGCAGCTCCACTTTTATTTACAATTTTATATCCAACTTTACTCATTGCATCTTTTGCATGTTCTTCATCCATCATAAGACCCATAATTCTTTTAATAGAATAAATAGTTTTTTCTGGATTTGTAATAGCTTGTCTTTTTGCTGGATCACCAACTAAAACATCACCTTTATCTGTAAAAGCTACAATTGATGGAGTAGTATTTTTACCCTCTTTATTTGCTATTATTTTTGCTTCCCCACCTTCATATACTGCTACACAACTATTTGTTGTCCCTAAATCTATTCCTATTGTTGCACCCATGGTGACTCCTTTTTTATTTTTTATTTATTTTTAAATTAATTTAATTAGTTTTTTGACTTTACGGTCATTCCCACTCAGGAGAGTGGGAACGAGTTTCTTTTCACTTCACACTTGTTTCCATACTCTGTATGGGAACACATATTCTAATTAGCCACGCTAACCATAGCTTCTCTTAAAAGTCTATCTTTAATCTGATAACCTTTTTGCATAATCTGAACGATTTGTCCAGATTCTATATCTTCACTATCTACTTTCATAACTGCATTATGAAAATCAGGATTAAATTCATCATATTCAACTTCTGTAATATTGTGTTTTTCAAATGCTGTATTAAAAGATTTAACCGTTAATTCAATTCCCTCTTTTAATTTTTCAACAACTTGTGCAGGTTCAATATCAGCATTTGCACTTAAAATCGCCATTTGTAAAGCATCTATTGGTGCTAATAAATCTTTGGCGAATTTTTCACTTGCATAATCAATTGCTTGATATTTTTCTCTTTCTAATCTTTTTTTAATATTTTCAAAATCAGCATGAGTTCTAAGATATTTATCTTCTGCAACTCTTACTTTTTCTTCCATTTCGGCCTTAAATTCATCTGCCAAAATAGAATAATCAGGCATTACTTCTTCAGTAACTTCCTCATCTTTTGTTTCAATATCTTCTTGATTTTGTGCTTCTTCCTCAGTCACTTCAATCTCCTCGTTTTCTTCTTTAATCTTTTCACTCATATTGCTATTCCTCTATAAAAATATTCATAATCTTTCGATAAATCGCCAACAACCAATATCTTGACATCATTATTTGCGATTTTTGTTTCATGACAAATTCCTATTTGTCCTTGTGGTAATAATCCTTCTAAATAAACACCTTGCTTTAAATTCATCATCACATCACCTTGTAAAAATGAAGTAATAATCTTTTCTTCACAATCTGAATTGACAACTAAATTTAAAAACTTTTTTATATTAATAATTTCAAAAATATTATTGTGAACATAATGACTCAACTCATCATGCAAAGCAGTCGCTCCAACTTGATGAGATATATCTAAAATCTCATCAATTTGTACACCTATCATATCATTTAAAAATCTATACAAAGCATTACTGAACTTTACAGTAACAGCAAAACTTGAAAATTCTAAAATCATATAAACATTTTCAATATTTAAAATTCTTTGAAGTTCATCCGAAGTTTGTTGCTTAATAAAAACAGTCAAACCCATTTGCACAGCAAGTTGTTTTAATCTGTTGTGATCGACAAAAGGCAAATCAAATTCTAATCTTTTAGCCCAATACTCTTTAAGTGCTTCTGTAGTTGGAGTTCGTCCACTACTTATATGTTCTTGAGCCAAATAACCTTCATCGCCTAATTTTTTAAAATAACCTCTGATAGTAGCTGGAGAATAAGAAATATCATACATAGATTTTAATTGATGCGAACCAATTGGCTCCAAATTTTCTATGTAAGCTTTAATAATAGAATGTAATAAAAACTCTTTTTTATCAATCATAATTTACCATTTTTCTTTAATTTTGGCACTCTACTATAAGTAGTGCTAAGAAATTATAGCAGTTGAGTTAAATTTTGTCAAGTATTTTGTAGTGATTTTGCTATAAATTAGCAAATAAGTAGTTTGAGTGCTAATTTTTATTTTAAAAGATTTTAAAAGAGTTTAGATATAATGAAAAATTACAAATATTACAAAAATAAAAGGCTTATTTGGTTGAAAGATTTTCTAAAACAATACATACCGTATTATAAAGATTATATTACAAAATTTATTTATGCGTTTATTGGTATCGTTTTAGTAGCTGGCGGCACTAGCGGTACTGCCTATGTAATAAAACCACTTTTAGATGATATATTTATCAATAAAGATCAGGAGATGTTGCATCTTTTACCATTTGCCGTAATTGCACTTTATTCAGCCAAAGGATTTGGACGATATATTCAAGCTTATTATATCTCATATATTGGACAAGATATTATTAGAAAAGTAAGAGATAAGCTTTTTGCTCATATTTTAAAAATGGATTTGGCATTTTTTAATTCAAAACACGGTGGAGAATTAATAAGTAGAATTACAAATGATATAAATCGTATTCAACTAGCAGTATCAAATCAAATAGCTTCGCTTGCTCAAGAAATTTTAACAATAATAGCACTTGTCGCAATGGTAATATATCAAAGTGCAGAATTAGCATTTTATGGTTTAATAGTAATGCCAATTGCTATTTACCCTCTAGCTTTACTTGCAAAAAAAATGAAAATATTATCTTTTAAATCTCAAGAAAAAAATTCAGATATTACAGCACATTTGAGTGAATCTTTCAATAATATAGAGATGATAAAAGCCTCCTCAACAGTAAACTTAGAAACAAAAAGATTTGCAAAACATAATCAAGAATTTTTTAATATCAATATAAAAGCAGTTAAAACAAATGAGTTAGTATCACCAATAATGGAAATATTAGGCTCAATTGCAGTTGCCACAGTTATAATTATTGGTGGACAATATGTAATTGATGATAAATTATCTGTTGGTTCTTTTTTCTCATTTATGACTGCTTTATTTATGCTTTATACACCTATCAAAAGATTGTCAAGTCTCTATAACTCCCTGCAAGATGCATTAGCAGCTAATGAAAGAATAAATGAACTTTTTGCTTTAAAAGCAGAGATAAAATCTGGAAATGAAAAATTATCAAACAATATTCAAAAAATATCTTTTAATAATGTAAGTTTAAAATTTGATGATAAATATGCCTTAAATGATTTAACCTTAGAAGCTTCAAAAGGTGAAACAATAGCATTGGTTGGAGATAGTGGCGGAGGCAAAAGCTCTTTAATAAATACTCTTGTAAGATTTTATGATACAACCTCAGGAAATATTATAATTGATGATAAAAATATTAAAGATATTACAATAGATAGTTTAAGAAATAGTATCTCAATAGTAACACAAAGAGTTTATATTTTCAATGATACAATCGCTCAAAATATAGCATATGGGCAAGAATTTGATGAGACAAAAGTCATAAAAGTTTTAAAACAAGCCCATGCTTATGACTTTGTATCAACTTTAGAAAAAGGTATAAATACTATTTTGGACGAGTTTGGTACAAATTTGAGTGGAGGACAACGACAAAGAATAGCAATAGCTAGAGCTTTATATAAAAATCCACAAATTTTAATTTTAGATGAAGCAACATCAGCACTTGATAATGAAAGTGAAGCAATTATTACAGAAGTTTTAGAAGAAGTAAGTAAAGATAAAATTACATTTGTGATAGCTCATAGACTAAGCACTATAAAAAATGCTGATAAAATTGCTGTATTTAAAAATGGAAAAATAATATGTCAAGGTGCAGAAGAAGAACTTCTTAAGTCTTGCGTTGAATATCAACGATTGTATAACTTGGCAAATATTTAAAAAAAAGGAAATTAATGTTTAATTATGAAACAATAAAAAAAATAATGTTTAATTTTGAACCAGAAACAGCGCACAATATTGCAGAGATTGGTTTGCGTGCTTTGCCGTATTGTAGAATTTTAAATAATTATATGACTCAAAGAAATTTTATAAACCATGAAATGCTAACTCAAGATATTTGCGGTATTAAATTTTATAATCCAATTGGTCTTGGTGCTGGTTTTGATAAAAATGCAACTATGGTAAAAGCTATGCCTGCTATGGGCTTTGGATATACTGAAATTGGAACTATGACACCAAAACCACAAGAAGGAAATGCAAAGCCTAGACTTTTTAGATTTCCAGAACAAGAATCAATTCAAAATGCAATGGGATTTAATAATAAAGGTGCTTATGAAATTATTGAAAATTTAAAAAAAGTATATCCTTTTTCAATCCCAATAGGTGCTAGTATCGGTAAAAATAAAATTACACCAGAAAATGAAGCCATAAATGATTATAAATCTTTAATTAAAAGTTTTAAAGTTCACTGTGATTATCTAGCGATAAATATATCTAGTCCAAACACTCCAAATCTTAGAGATTTGCAAAATGAAGAATTTATAAAAACCATTTTTTCAATGGCAAAAGAAATAACTGACAAACCAATATTTTTAAAAATAGCACCTGATATGGCAAGTGAAACTGCTATAACCTTATGTCAAACTGCTATTGATAATGGTGCTGATGGCATTATTGCTTCAAATACCACACAAGACTATTCACTGCTTCCAAACCCCAAAGATTTTGGCGGAATAAGTGGTGCTGTTTTAAGTGATAAAGCTTATGAACTTTTTAAAGATATTGGACGAGAATTACATGATAAAACAACTTTAATAAGTGTTGGCGGTATTAGCGATGCAAAAGAAGCATACAAAAGAATAAAAGCAGGTGCAAGTTTGGTTCAGATACTTTCAGGCTTTATTTTCAAAGGACCTAGTATGTGTAAAAATATCAATGAAGAACTAATACAATTATTAAAAGATGATGGGTATAGTCATATAAGTAAAGCAGTTGGAGCTGATTTTAGATAATACAATACCACAAGAAAATAAGAACGAAAAAATTAAATTCTTATTCCCAAAAAGGTAAAATAAAAAAATGAACCTACCAAATACAACAACACTAACAACAGATATAGAAAACCTTATAAGTAGTTCTCAAGAAACAGCTATAAAAGCAGTAGATACTCAAAGGGTTATACTATATTGGAATATTGGCAAAAGAATATACGAAGAATTGCAAGGAGGTAAAGATAGGGCAG
>JAOZVJ010000099.1 GCA_029938215.1 Arcobacteraceae bacterium
CTTACTTGTATCATTTGTGTCATTATACGCAAATATTGCTTAATTCATTTCTTAAGATTAGTTGATTCTTTTGATTTTTTTGATTTATTATCTTGTTTAATTTCTCCTGCTCTTTTTAATGCAAATTTTGTTAAAAATGGACCTATTGTCTCATGTATAATTGTGGTTGCCAAGATTGTATTTAGGACAACTTGAGCAATTTGACTAGAGGGAAACTCTTTATATAAAAGCATTGCTAATCCTAAAGCAACTCCAGCTTGAGGAATAAGTGCAAAACCAACATTGTCTCTAATTATTTTTCTTGACTTTGAAACTTTTGCTCCAAAATATGCTCCCCAATATTTTCCCATTGCTCTTAAAATAACATAGATTATAGCAATATCCCACATACTAAATAACATATTAAGTTCTACACTTGCACCAGTTACTATAAAAAAAAGCATAAATATTATATCAAGATAATTTTCTTCTAGGTGTTTAAAAATATCTTCAAAATAATTAGATTTATTTGACAACACAAGTCCAAAAATCATCACAGATAATAAAGCTTCAAAATTTAAAAAATCTGATACAGCATAAACTAGCATTATATTTCCAATGGCAATACTTAATGTATTTTTATTATGAACTTTTGAAATAATATAAATTGCAAGTAAACTAAAAAAAACACCTATAAAAACAGATCCACCTATATGGTATAGAAGCTCTAAAGATTTTTGTAAATATTCACCATGCGTAGCACCAACTATAGAAGAATAAATTGATAAACTTAAACTATAATTTACAATAGACAAAACATCATCTATTGCAACAATAGCCATCAAAGCAGTAGTAACAATTCCTGCACTTTTATACTCTTCAATAACCGCCAATGTTGTAGTTGGTGCAGTAGTAGATGCCAATGCTCCTAAAAACAAAGATATAGAAAAATAAAATACAAAATCACTATAACCGCTATTATTGCTTATTAAAAAAGGTATTATAAAATAAAGTCCTAAAGCAGTTATAAAAAATGCAAGTTGAGCCTGAAAAATTGTGATATAAAGAATCGTTTTTTTCATCTTGATTATTTCTTTAAATTTTATACTACCACCAATAATAAATGCAATAACTACTAAAGAAAAATCAATAATCCATCCTGTATGCTCGATAAAAGTTTTAGGAATAATTAGTGAAAAAGATGGACTTAAAAATATACCTAAAAAAATATATACTGTAACTTGAGGAAGATTAAATTTTTCTGATACAATTTTAGAAATATATCCTAAAACTAAAATAAGTCCTATCCAAAAAAAATCTTCCACTTATTTAGAAAATTTTTCCAGAACTAATATCAATGTTTTTTGAATACTCACATAAGAAGTATAGCAAACAACTCGCCCTCTTGTGCGACCATAAAAAATCTTTTTGTAAAAAATATTTAACTCTTGATCTTGGAGCTTCTTTTATGAATTCCATAACCAAATCATATATTTTATCTTCCACTTCTCTCTTTTTTACTGTTTTTACATATTTTGGAAATATGCTTTTGTTATAATTTCCAAATTCTATATCTTCTTTTAGGCATCTTAATAAAATCGCCATATCCCAAGAAGACCATCCCTTATATTCAAGCTCCTCATCAGTTTTTTCAATTACATCTAAAGCTTTGTATAAAGCTAATTTTTCAATTGCAAGTTGTTTAATCATATCCCTTGTTAGTATTTCAATATCATGCGGCAATATTATATCAATCGGAGATAGTTGTTTTGGATTAAATCTTCTTTTTGCAAATCTAATAACTCTCATAACTCTACTTAATCCAACCATCTTATCCCCTCGCTTAACTATATTAACCTAATTTTTATACATAATTGTAACATAAAATATTAAATTATTTTAAATACGCAACAACAGACATAACACCCAAAACAACAATAATAGTAAAAAAAACCTCTTTTAATTTCAATGCTGGATTCATTATCCCGCAGTAAGGACATCTTCTAATGCCCTTGATTACTTTATAAGAACAATTTCTACAATCTTCCTCTGGCTTTTTTTTATTTGATGTCATCATAATATACACATTGCGGAGGAGTTGTTTTAAAAGCATCTTCTAAAGACTTTAACATTCTATCTTTAAATTTTATATTTTCAACAGGATGAAGAAATTGAAAATGTTCTTGTGCATAATCTTTTTGTGTACTTCTTTTATAAATATATGCGATTTTCTTTTGAGTTTGAACACATTTATCAAAAATTGTTTTTGCATAATCATAAAGATAAACAAATTCTTTTTTACTTATCTTATTTCCCCAAGCAAAAAATATAAATTTACCATTTATTGTTAAATTATTTGTATCAATATAATTCATGGATTTATCGAATATTGTAAGTTGATTTGTATTTAATTTTTCTGTATCTTCATTCAATTTTACAAGAAGTTCTGGATGATCAATATTTTCAATATTTAGATTAAAAAGATTTCTTATTTCTACTATTTTACCTTCATAATTATTGATTTTTGATCTAAAAATAGCAATTTCTTTTTCATTTTTTAAATTTTGAAATGAACCATCAAAATCAAAATCTTGACTAGCAAGAGATTTCTTTTCATCGTATCCTATAGGATAAACAAAGGGATTATACATAAAAATAGTTCCGACTATATTTTTCTTTTTAAGTTTTTGGTTATTAATTAATTTCTTAAATTCATCACCACTTAATTCCTCATCTTCTTTGTTAAAATACAAATAACTATGTGTTAAAAATTCTTGATCAAATCTTGTGTCGTATATTCCGAAATATTGCATTGTTTTCTCTTTTATGTTTATTTTGCTCTAAAGTTACGACCAAAATCTCTTTTGGTAGTTTTTTTAGATTTTGCACTGCCTCTTTGAAGACTATTTTTATCACTTTGTTTTATTTTTGGTTTTCTATCTAATTTACCTTTTTTTTGACTAAGCAATCTTTTTTTCATCTGTTTTTGTCTTGGTTGTCTATCTTTTAATTCAAATTCTTCAAGCACTTCTCTTTTTATATTTAAGTGTAAATTTCTCTCAATTTTTCCAAAAAGATTATAATCTTTTACAGTTAAAATAGTTATCACTTCACCTTTGTTATTTGCTCTTCCTGTTCTTCCAACTCTATGTGTAAATTCATCTGTCGATTCTGGTAATTCGTAATTAATAACCAATGGAAGTTCTTTTATATCAATACCTCTTGCTGCTATATCAGTACCAACTAAAACCTGTACTTTTTTACTTCTAAAAGATTTAATAGCTTTTGATCTTTCCTGATATTCTAAATTTCCATGAATTTTAACAGCTTTTATATTTTTGTTTACTAAAAAATCACAAACCTCATCAACTGCTTCTTTTGTATTTGCAAATAATAAAATTTGTTCTTTATTGCTGATATTTATTAAATATGCAAGCAATTCAAGTCTTCTTTTTACATCAACTTTTATAGCTTTATGTTCTATTAATTTCACAGTATCTCTTCTTTGTGAAACTTCAACGGTAACTGAATTTTTTAAAAATTCTTTACCTAATTTTTTAATATTTTGAGAAACTGTTGCAGAAAACATCATAATTTGTCTATATAAAGAACAGCTAGAAAAAATAAACTCTATTTCTTTTATAAAGCCCATTTCAAGCATAGTATCAGCTTCATCAAGCACAATCATATTAACACTTGACAAATCAATCACTTTATCTTCCACAAAAACTTTTAATCGCCCAGGAGTCGCAACAATAATATCAATACCAGTTTTTAGTTTTTCTAATTGCGAAGCTTTGCTAATCCCACCTTGAATTTTTGTATGACGCACATTTAAATATTTTCCATAATTTGATAATGAAATCGATACTTGATCCACCAATTCCCTAGTAGGAACAATTATCAACCCTCTTAAAACTCTATTGTTTGGCTTTAAAGTTTTATTCATTTTTTCAAGCATAGGAAGCACAAAAGACGCAGTTTTCCCTGTGCCTGATTTTGAAGCTGCTATGATATCAATACCCTTATTTGCTATAGGTATAACTTTTTTTTGAATAGCTGTAGGATTTTCATACCGTTGTTCTTGGATTGCTTTTAAAATTTGCGAATTTAAGCCTAATTTTTCAAATGCTTTTATATTTTATCCTTGCTAAGTTTTATTTTACGAAATTATACCACAAATCTAAAACTAAAAGACAAAATAAAGGTAAAAAATGCTATTTTTTGAAAAAATTGAACTTAAGAGGAAAACTATAAATTGAATAATAAATTAAACCTAAAAGGAAATTTATTTGGTGGACTAACTGCCGCCGTTATTGCATTGCCACTTGGATTAGCTTTTGGTGTTGCTAGTGGACTTGGTGCTACTGCTGGTATTTATGGCGCTATCATTTTAGGTTTTTTTGCTTCTTTATTTGGTGGAACTGCTACACAAATTTCAGGGCCTACTGGTCCTATGACAGTAGTTATTGCTTCTGCTATTGCTACTTTACATGACAATATTCATCTTTTAACAACAGTTATTTTACTAGCTGGTATTTTTCAAATTTTATTTGGTTTTTTTAAAATAGGTAAATTTATACAATATATTCCATATCCTGTAATATCTGGATTTATGAGTGGAATTGGAATTATTATAATTATTTTGCAAATAAATCCCTATCTTGGAGTGTCTGCTGATGCTTCTGTTATTCATATTTTATCAACATTACCATCTAATATTTTACAAGCTAATAAATATACTTTTATTTTAGCAACACTAACTTTATTAATTATGTTTTTTACTCCAAAAAAAATTGCAAAAACTATTCCTACTCCACTTATAGCTTTAGTCGTACTTACACCATTTAGTCTTTATTTTAATTTTCAAGTACCAGTTATAGGAGAAATTCCAACAACATTGCCAGACTTTATAGTGCCTTCAATAAATTTTGAAGATTATAAAACTATTATTATTTTAGCTTTTACTCTTGCCCTATTAGGAACTATTGATACTTTACTTACATCTATAGTTGCTGATTCTATTACTCAAACTAAACACAAGCCAAATTTAGAATTATTCGGTCAAGGAATTGGAAATATGCTTTGTTCTTTTGTCGGTGCGGTTCCAGGGGCAGGTGCAACCATGAGAACAGTAATAAATGTAAAAAGTGGTGGAACAAATAAATTATCTGGAATGATACATGCCTTAACGCTTTTGGCAATTGTTTTATTTTTTGCCCCACTAGCTTCCAAAATTCCTTTGGCAATATTGGCAGGTATTTTGATAAAAGTAGGCATTGATATCTTAGATTATAGATTTTTAAAAATTTGGAAAGATAGTCCAAAAAATGACTTAATTGTAATGATTTCAGTATTTTTAATAACAGTTTTTATTGATTTAATTACAGCAGTTGGTGTTGGAGTAGTTTTATCATCACTTCTTATTGTTTATAGAATAACAAAAGAAACAAAAATTGTTATTGATGATGAAAAAGAAGCAGATTTAAACTATAATTTAGAATCAAAAAAAATAAGAATTATTAAAATAAATGGTGCTTTTTTCTTTGGTACTAGTACTATATTTGAAAGCAAAATTAATTCTATACTTGATACAAAAACAATTATTATAGATATTTCAAGCGTTCCTTTTATTGATATAACTGCTATATTTACACTTAAAGATTTTATTTTAAGATTACAAAATTATGATATAAAAATAATAATTGTTTCACAAAAAAAATATAAAAACAAATTATTAAGACTAGACAAATCGCATATATTTAATAATGTAGTTTTTTTTGAAAGCATAGATAAAGCTGTACAAAATATTCATTAACTTGCTATATTCTAATCTTAAATTTCAAACTATCTATTTAATATTAAATTAGCAAAAAAAGGATATAATGTATCCAATTTTATAAAAATATTTAAGGAGTTTTTTTGATGGAGAATATTAATATTTTTGATGTGATTGTCTTGTCGCTTATTGTATTATTT
>JAOZVJ010000100.1 GCA_029938215.1 Arcobacteraceae bacterium
AATGTTACTTCATTTTTATAATCCTACCTGCCCATTTTAGCAGTTCGCTTGACATGTACTGAATCATTAAAGTTGTTGTAGTTACTGAAAAAAGAATTAACATGAGCAACGGAACTATTTTGACAATATTTAATAGTTTTTTTTCATTTTGTCTTTGCATAGTTTTATTATACTAACAAATAGATAAAAGCTAAAAGTACATTCTTTACAAAGAGATGTTAAATTAGAAAAATGAAGCGTGACTTAATATAAAAAAAGTGCCTAAAGATACAAGTAAGCATAGATATTGAAAGGTTTAAAAAGATTATTTATTTTATAAAATGGCTTGAAAGCCGAATGGTGCGGATGAAAGGACTTGAACCTTCACGCCGTAAAGCACCAGATCCTAAGTCTGGCGTGTATACCAATTTCACCACATCCGCATAATTTTTGTTATTTTAAAAAAGTGGTACTCCCAGCACGATTCGAACGTGCGACCTACGCCTTAGAAGGGCGTTGCTCTATCCAGCTGAGCTATGGAAGCATTTGTAATTAAATTTATAAAATGGGGTAAGATATGGGAATCGAACCCACGACCTTCTGAACCACAACCAGACGCTCTAACCGACTGAGCTAATCCTACCATCAGAATTTTATAATTTATTAAATATTTAAATAACATGGTCGGAGTGAGAGGATTCGAACCTCCGACCCCCTGGTCCCAAACCAGGTGCGCTAACCAGGCTGCGCTACACTCCGTTTAATCTTGGATGGGAATTATAGCTTAAAACTATGCTTGTGTCAAGATATTTTAGAAGAAATTATCAAATTTCTTCTAAAACTGTATTAAACCATCTACAGGAGAACTTGCAGTTGCATAAGGTTTTTTTGGAATTCGTCCAGCTTTATATCCCATTCTTCCTGCAATTACTGCATACTTCATAGCTTGTGCCATTGCTATTGGGTCTTTTGCCTGAGCTATAGCTGTATTTGTAAGAACCGCCTCGGCTCCTAATTCCATAGCTATACTAGCATCACTTGCACATCCTACTCCAGCATCAACTATCACAGGTACATTTACTGCATCTTTTATAAATGCAACATTGTATCTATTTTGTATTCCTAGTCCACTTCCAATAGGAGCAGCCAAAGGCATAATAGCATCACTTCCAGCATCTTCTAGTCTTTTTGCGATTATTGGGTCATCATTTGTATATGACATAATTGTAAAGCCATCTTTTTTTAATACTTCACAAGCTTTTATTGTCTCAATAACATCTGGATATAAAGTTTTTTTCGCATCACCTATCACCTCTAATTTAATAAGATCAATTCCAGTTGCTTCCCTCATAAGTCTAAAAGTTGTAATCGCTTCTTCAGCAGTAAAACAACCAGCACTATTTGGAAGAAGTTTGATATTTGTATCTTTGAAATAATCAAGCAAATTTTCCTCATTTGGGTTTGTAATATTTACTCTTCTTATCGCTACAGTAATAAGCTCACTGCCACTTGCTATTGTTGCATCTCTTGTTGTTTGAAAGCTATCATATTTACCACTTCCAACAATCAGTCTGCTGTTAAATTCATATTTTCCTATTTTTAAAATATTGTCATTCATTTATAATTTCCTATTTTTTAAATTTTATTGTCAGATAATATCTAAATTATCTTTATAGTTTTTTTACTTCCTCTATAATGTCTTGTGGTTTTAAGGAGTAATTGTTACTTTTATAATTTTGTGAAGCCATACTATGAGCCAAACTACCGCTAATAGTCGCACCCAACGCATCATAGCCTTGTGCCAAGAGTGAGCCAATAAGACCGCTTAGCACATCACCGCTTCCACCTTTGCTTAATATTGCCGAACCTAAAGTATTGATATAAATTTTTTCATTTTTAGCTATCAATACATTTGCACCTTTTAATAAAATAGTAACTTTTGGGTACTTTTTACTAAATTTTTTTATATATTCAAATCTATTGTTTTGTAATTCTTCTATTGATACATCTGCGATATTACATATTGACAAAAGCGAACAAAATTCTTTTGCGTGTGGTGTTAAAACAATATTATTTTGCTTTAATGCAGATAAAATATTTTTATCATAAAAAAGATCAGCATCTATTACTTTTGGGATTTTATTATTTATAAATTTTTCTATATCATTTTTTCCAAAACCCATACCAATACAAATAGCCGTTGAATTTTGTGGGATTTTTATATCTTGCATTATATGATTTTGTATCTTTTTTATTTCGCCACAACTAACTGCCGTAATCAAACCGCACCCAAAAGCAAATCCTGCATCACAAGCCAATAAACCAGCACCTTTTTTTTCACCAACTACGACTGCTAGATGACCAAAAGTGCCCTTATGTGTTGATTTTTTATTTCTAAAAGGAAGTTTTATATCTTTTTTTTCAAGCAAGAAACAATCTGCTTCGCTCTCATAAAGCACTCTTTGCACTCCTAAATTAGCAACTTTTATTTTCCCTATTTTGTCTTTGGCAAAATCAGAATATAATGATTTTTTCAAAGCGCCCATAGTTATCGTTGTATCTGCCTCAAAAGATATTGGAGATATTTGACCTAATTTATTTATTCCACTTGGTATATCGCAAGCTATTTTGTAACCACTTAATTTATTTAGTTTATTTATGATTTCAATAGATTCTTCATTCAAATCTCTATCCAATCCACTACCAAACAAACAATCCACCACAACATCACTATTAACTATTTTGTTTATTATTTTTACGCCAACTAATTTTGCTCTTTGTATCTGAATCTTTGACATGGGAGTTTTTGCTCCAAATGGCATATAAAGCTTAACTTTATATTTGCCTTGAAGCAATCTAGCCAATGCAATTCCGTCTGCACCGTTGTTGCCTGCCCCACTTATGATAAATACTGTAGGATTTTTTTTGAATTTTTTTTCACAAAAATTAAGCATAGAAGTAGCTGCGTGTTCCATAAGTAAATCTTCACTTAAGTTATATTTTTCATAACATTTTTTATCTAAAGTGGTTACCTCATCAAATACTTTTTGCATCTGCTTCTCCTTAATTTTTCTTAAATTTCCAGCCATTAGCCTCAAGAATTATTATTATCTTATCTTTTACATCGCCTTGTAGCTCAAGCCATTCATCTTTAATAGCTCCACCACAAGCTAATTTTTTCTTTAAAAGTTTTAATATTTCTTTTTTTTCTTTATCACTCATATAAAATCTACCGACTAAGGTTACAGGTTTACCTCTTCTTTTTTCATAAGTAAATACAAGTTGATGTTCATTTTTTGGCATTTTTTTAAAATCTGTCTTTTTTTCCTTGAGTTTCGTAGTATCCCAACTATTACCTTCTAAATTTGCACCCATCTTAAACATTATCATCTCCTGTCAATATATTAAGTTGTTCTTGTGGTATAGCAGAAGGCTTATTGTTTTTTAAAAAAGCTAATCTTACTTTTTGAGAATATATTATTTTACCATCTTTTGATATCTCTTGCATTATCGTTAGTGAAGCTCTTTTTGATTCGATTAGTTTTGTTGTCACTGTTAGCATATCGCCTAATTTTGCACTACTTATAAAATTTGCTTCTAGTTTACTTGCAACAAAAAATTCATTATCACCATGAGGACTTAATCCTTTTTCAAAAAACATCTCACTTCTTGCTCTCTCGCAAAAATTCAAATAATTAGAGTGATAAACTATTTCACCCGCGTCTGTATCTTCATAATATACTCTTATTTTCACTCTTAAAGCCTTTATTTATCGTATTTAATCAAATATCTTTTAAGAATGTTCCCATTTTTGTTCCCATTTCTTCTATTTTCTTAAATCTTATTTTTTCATTTTCTTGTATAAATTTAGTGTAAACTTTTAATGTAATTGATACATCTTTATGACCTAACATTTTTGATACCCAAACTATATCTGCTCCAGAACTTATCATTTGTGAAGCGAATGTATGTCGAAGATTATACAATGTTCTTATTTCAATTTTGTTAAATGTAAGTAGTTTTTTAAAATGAAGATTTATAATATCATGAGAGTAAAAGTGTTTTTTAGAAGTATTTATAAATATATATTCATTTTTAGAGTTCGCTTGACAATGCCATAGTTAAAGAAGTTTTTTTAGTATTCATAGTTTTTATTTTATTTTTTAAATTGGCGAATCTTTAGCTATAATGATATTAATACAAAATAGAGGAATATATAATGAGTTTTGAATTTAAAAACTGGAAAAAATTTCGTAATTATATGAAAGAAGAAGATATTAGTATTGCTAAATTTGAATTTACATATTATACCTGCCTATTTGATATTATTTATGGAATAGAGCAGAATGTTTTTTTTTGTTGGTAAAAAAGGCACACAAATTTCATTTCCTATTCATCTTGATTGGTATAAAGCATCAATTGTTTTAGATAAAGAACCTTATAGAGAACTTGTTAGTTGCAAAGATGAGGCTTATGATTCAAATCGTCCATATAGTCCTATAGATTTTTTAAAATTACTTGATAGTAATCTAGGAACCAATCCTATATTAAAAAGGGCAACAGCTCAAGAAGTTTATTCTTCAACTAAAAATGCAATTCCAGATGAAGAAAAAATATACTTTCAAAGATTTATGCCACATACAAGTGGTGAACGACATGTTACAGGAGTTAATATATCAAAAGTAAGAAAAATATTGGGAAGACATATTGCTGATTTTTGCCAACAAAATAATGTAAGTGTTGCATTTACTAGTTTACCAACAGAAAAATCTTTTGATATGGTAAAAAATCCAAGAAGAGTATTGAATGAACAAAATAATTAGTAATAAAGAATTCGATTCGCCAGCCAATAGGTACCCAGACATTAAAGCTAGTAAGGCAAATCGAATGATAAAACTATTGTACCATAAGAAATATAAATAATGCAAGTACGATATAAATACTATAAGCAAATATGTAGAATTTTAACTATAGATTATACTTTAACATCAAATACAGAAAATAAAAAGATTAATAAAGTTGTATCTGTACTACACAAAGACTATTTATTATCGGCTGCAATAGAAGCTCGAAATGTTATAGATAGAGATAATGGTATAAAAAATAAATATGGTTTAATGATTACAATTTATAATCGTAAATTAAAAGAGCACCAAGCTTTAGTTTTACTAATTCAACTTTTTGAAATTGCCATGAGAACTCAAGCAGCAATTATTTTATCTGAAAAATTTAGTAATAATAATCAAGATGATTGGTATCAATTGCCAGATATGAATGCTAAACATAGAAAACTTAAAAATAAAGTTAGGGATAGAGCTCTCATTGTAGGATTAACAATTACTCCAAATACATCAACTTTAGATATGTTTCACTCCTTAATGATGAATGATATTCAGGTAATATATCAAAGAAATTGGAATGATTTTTTAGTATTATTTAATAATACTCAATATAAAAATAATAATATCAGCCCTCTAACTACTCATGCTATGTTTAATGCTAGATTTGAAAGAATTAGAAAATATAGAAATAGTCTTTATCATGGTAATCCTGGATCTAGTGGATGGAGGCAGATTATTGAAGACATTGAAGATATATTAGTGCAACTAAATTATAATCTTGAGGATGCTATTAATAATATTGATCCAAAACATAATATTATTACTTTAAAATATCAATATAGTTCATCAGCTAAAAACTTAACTTTATTAGCAAAAATAAAAAAATCATTTTGTAAAATTTTATTGAGAGAATAATATAAATTTGTTCCCATTTTTGTTCCCACAAATTAACTTAAAGCATATATTTATATAGAAAATAAGATTATAAAAGGCTTTATATTGCTATATTTTTACGAAATACTAAGAAGAAATGTATCTTCGTAATATAGCTATCCAAAACCAAACTTAAGAATTAATTAAGCTAACGCATTGCTT
>JAOZVJ010000101.1 GCA_029938215.1 Arcobacteraceae bacterium
GTTCCTCTTCCACATTTTTTATATCTACAACGGTATTATGTAAAATTTCAGATTTAAATAAATTATTGATTTGTTGAGGTATTTCCAAATTAAGTTTTTTAGATATTTGCATTAATGCTTTTTGATCTGTGTATTTTTTTTGCTCTTTATCTGTATCGATATTTAAAGCACTTAAAACTGTTGGTGAAAATTTTGTCCATTCAGCAGTAGAATAAATTACAGTTTTTAAATTCTTTTTTTCTCGTAAATCTTCATATCCTTTTATGCAAGTTGCAGTATGCGGATCCATTAAATAGCCATCATTTACAAACTGCTTAATTGTTTTTAAGCCATATTCATCATCACTAAATGTAGCACTAAAATATTCTTTTAATTCATTTAATTCTTTTTGAGTATGTTCAAAATATTTATTTTCATTTAAATTTTCCATAAGTTCTTTTGTTCTTTTTGCTCCAAATAAACCATAAATAACTCTTTCAATATTTGATGATTTTAATATATCCATTGCAGGTGAACTTGTAAGAAAAAGTTCCTTATTTCTTATATCATAAATTCCTGTCGTTAGCCATTGCGTTAATATATTATTTTTATTTGAAGATACTAAGAGTTTTTCAACTGGCAATCCCATTTTTTGAGCATAAAAAGCACCTAAAACATTTCCAAAATTTCCACTTGGTACATTGATATATATTTTTTCTCCAAGTTTTATTTCGCCTTGTCTTAAAAGTTCTAAATAGCTTTGAAAATGATATACAATTTGAAATATAATTCGCCCAAAATTTACACTATTTGCAGCACTTAATTTTATTCCATCTTTTTGTAATTCATTTTTAAATTTATCTGAAGATAAAAGATTTTTAAGTGCATTTTGAGCATCATCAAAATTTCCATTGATACCTATTACTTTTAAATTTTTACCATCTTCTGTTACCATTTGAAGTCTTTGAACATCACTTGTGCCACCACTTGGATAAATACAAACAACTTTTATGCCATCTTTATTTTTAAAAGTATTTAGTGCAGCTGGTCCAGTATCTCCAGAAGTAGCAGCAAGTATTAAGTATTCCTCTTTTCTCTTTTTTGCAATAGAACTTAAAATACTTCCAAATGGTTGAAGCGCCATATCTTTAAAAGCTCTTGTTGGCCCATGATACTGTTCATTTACAAACAAATCATCTTTTATTTTTTTTACAGGCGATGGATTTAAGGAATCATCAAAATTATCATAAAGATTTAAAGCATCATTTATATCTTCATCGCTTATATCTATTCCAAATGCTTTTAATAAATCAAATGCTAATTCTTTATAACTTTTGTTTATATGATTTAATATAAAGTCATCACTCAAATTTGGCATTTTTTTAGGGACATATAACCCACCAAATGAAGCACTTGGACTTAAAATAGCTTGTGAAAATGTTACTTCTTTTGATTTTTTGCCGTCGTTGCCTCTTGTTTCAATAAAATTCATTAATGATGTTCCTTGTATGTTTATTATCGGGATTGTAGCATAAATAAGTTGGCAAAACCATAAACGATAATTATAAAAAACCCAAATTGTGTTCTTGCACAATTTGGGCTAAAGTTTTGTATAAAAATAAAATTTAAACTAGAATTATTTTACCATAGCTTCTAATTCATTTTTAGAAACTTTATTAAAATTAAGATATTTATAAACATTATCAGTCATCTCTGGCTTAATTTTATCTGCTACAATATCCAAATACTCTTGTGCAGTTGGCAATGCACCTTTAAGTGCAACAACAGCAGCTAATTCAGCAGATCCTAGATAAACTTGACTTCCTTTTCCTAGTCTATTATCAAAGTTTCTTGTAGATGTACTAAATACAAACGCATCTTGTGCAACACTTGCTTGATTACCCATACATAAACTACAACCAGGAATTTCAGTTCTAGCTCCTGCCATACCAAATACAGAATAATATCCCTCTTCATTTAGAGTTTTTTCATCCATTTTAGTAGGAGGACAAATCCATAGCTTATTAGCCACTTTTCCTTCGCCTCTTAAAATTTCACCAGCAGCTCTAAATAATCCAATATTAGTCATACAAGAACCAACAAATACTTCATCTATCTCAGTTCGTAGACCTGCTTCACGAATTTCAGTTAATGTTTTAACATCATCTGGATCATTTGGACAAGCTAAAATTGGCTCTTTAATCTCATCAAGATTAATATTAATAGTTGCTATATAGTTTGCATTATTATCAGCTTCTAACAACTTACCATTTTCAATCCAATCTCTCATCTTATCTGCTCTTCTTTGTAAAGTTGCAGAATCTTCATAACCTTGTGCGATTAATTCCTCAATTAATACAATATTTGATTCAAGATACTCAACAACAGGCTCTCTATTTAATTTAACCGTACAAGCAGCACTACTTCTTTCAGCTGACGAATCAGATAATTCAAATGCTTGTTCACATTTTAAGTCCTCTAAACCTTCTATCTCTATAACAGTTCCAGCAAAAATATTCTTTTTACCTTTTTTATCAACTGTTAATAAACCATCCTTAATAGCTTGATGAGGAATAGCACTAACTAAATCTCTTAAAGTAATTCCTGGTTGAATAGTTCCCGAAAATTTAACTTTTACAGATTCAGGCATAGTTAAAGGCATCATACCCGTAACTCCTGCAAATGCTACAAGACCAGAACCAGCAGGAAAAGAAATACCAATAGGAAATCTTGTATGAGAATCTCCACCAGTACCTACAGTATCAGGTAAACATAGTCTATTTAACCAAGAGTGAATTACGCCATCACCTGGTCTTAAAATAAATCCTTTTCTACTTGTCCAAAATTCAGGCAAAGTATGTTGCAACTCAATATCAGCAGGTTTTGGATAAGCAGCTGTATGACAAAAAGATTGCATAGTCATATCAGCACCAAAACTAAGTGCTGCTAGTTCTTTTACTTCATCTCTAGTCATAGGACCTGTCGTATCTTGGCTTCCTACCGTTGTAGCTATTGGCTCACAATACATACCAGGTTTAACACCAGTCATACCACAAGCTTTTCCTATCATTTTTTGTGCTAATGTAAAACCAGAACCATCATCTTCTGGCTGATCAGGAACCAAAAAGATATCTCCAGCATCGTAACCTAGTGCTTCTCTAGCTTTTGCAGTCAATCCTTTACCAATAATCAAAGGTATTCGTCCGCCTGCTCTCATCTCATCTGGAAGCGTATTTGGAAGAAGTTTAAATTCAGAAACAATTTCTCCATTTTTCTCAATTACACCATCAAATGGCTTAACTGTGATAACATCACCAGTTTCTAAATTTTCAACTGGCGCTTGAATTGGTAAACATCCTGAATCTTCTGCTGTGTTAAAGAAAATTGGTGCGATAATATCACCGATAACCATACCACTTGTTCTTTTATTTGGAATACCATCGATATCTTTACCCATATGCCATTGAACAGAATTAATACCTGATTTTCTTGAACTACCTGTTCCAACCACATCGCCAACATAAGCTAACGGATAACCTTTTTCTTTTAGTTTTTTCATAGTTTCAAGCGGATTTTCCATTCTTGATACTAGACATGAGTTAGCATGCAATGGTATATCTGCCCTTGTAAATGCTTCTGATGCAGGACTTAAATCATCAGTATTTGTTTCGCCTGGAATTTTATATACAGTTACAGTAGTTTCTCTTTCTAATTCTGGCTTATTTGTAAACCACTCAGCAGTTGCCCAAGATTCAATTACTTCTTTAGCTTTTGCATTACCACTATCCATTAAAGCTTTCACATCATTAAATGAATCATAAACAAGTAATGTATTTTTTAGTTGTTCAGCTGCAACTTGAGCTATTTCTTCAATTTTAAGCGCCTCAACCAATGGTGACACATTAAATCCACCAAGCATTTTACCCAAAATAATACATGCTTTTGAAGCATCAATAGAATCACAAGATACTTTACCTTGAACTATATCGTTTAAAAATGCAGCTTTTACATAAGCTGCATCATCAACACCTGCAGGTATTTTATTTTCAAACATATCCATAACATAAATTTCATCAGTAATTGGCGAAGCCTTTAATAATTCAACTAAATCAGCAGTTTGTTCTGCTGTTAAAGCCAATGGTGGAACACCTAATTCTGATCTTTCTTCTGTGTGTTTTTTGTAATTTGCTACTAAACTCATAAACAAATCCTTTTAATAATTTTATTTTCAAAATAATTCTATCAAAAGCGAGCTTGAATTTTATTTTTCAATAGAATAATTTTAAATTTCAAATCTAAAGTGTTTAGAAAAGTAACAAATTAAAATATACTATTATTTTTTTGTATCAATTTGTAGCATTATTGTTTTACAGCTTGCATTTTCTCGCTGTTTTATAAAAAAGTTTTTGGGTTGATATTTCTACTGGTATTTCTTTGTTATTTAAAATATGTTCACTTAAAATTTTAGCTATATATGGACCAAAAACAAATCCTCTTGAACCCAAAGCATTTATTGTGTATAAATTTGGATAATATTCCAATAAATTTTGCGGGATTTTTGTACCATTTTTTATAGATGGATATTTTTCTAAAGATTTTTTATAATTTATTATTTCGCCAATAACTGGAAAATAACTCTTTATAGTAGCCCTTGCACCTTTATAAGTTTTTACTACCTCTAAATTTTCCAATTTTATCAATTCATCTGCTTGATTTAAAAGTGTATTAATCTGCTCTTTTTCTTTATCTATGTAAAATTTACATTTTTCACAAGTGGTTGTGCATTCTACCAAAGATGTATCATGTCTTTCATGTGTTGCACCTATGGCTACTGTTCCATCTTTTTTATTTGCTGATATTGAAATAGATTTATGAATACTAAAAGGAATATTTGTTGAAGTTTTTACATCAATTCTAAGTCCAAATATTGGAGATATCTTCATATATGGATATTCAACCAATGGACTGCTAACACCTTGAGCCAAAATTATATTTTTTGTTTTTAATTCTTCTATTTCATAAAAATCTTTTTTATAAGTTAAATTTTTTATATCTTTTTGATAAAAATCGCACCCTTCTATCAATCTTTTGCAAACTTCAAGAGGGTCGATTGTCGCTGCATTTTCATAAAAATACCCATCTATATCTTTAAAATTTTTTGATATATTTTTTAATCTTTTATCATCAAAATAAACATATTCTATATCGTTATCTTTCAATTTATCTTTATTGAAATTATCATTAGGAACTCTTAAAACTCCTTTTTTATTAACAGAAGATGGTATTAAATTTTGATAAAAATCAAGTGCATATTCCAAAGATTTATTTACCAAATTATTATAAGGATTTTTTTTGCCAGGAAGTGGAGAAAGAAAAGCACCCGCAACTCCACTAGCACCTCCAGCCACTCCCTCTCTATCAATAATAGCTACTTTTTTTCCAGCTTTTTTTAATAAATAAGCTATATTACATCCAGCACTTCCTACTCCTATTATTAAAAAATCATACATTTATATTTTCTTAAAATAATATGCCATAACTGCCAAAATAAATACCACAAAAGCTATGCCGTAAGTTTTAAATTGATCAGTATAAGCATATACAAGTTCGCCTAGCATATATGAAGCAACTCCAACTATCAAAGCCCATAAAATAGTCGCGAATACATTAAAAAACATAAATTTTTTAGCATCATATTTTGTAAGTCCCATCGCTAAAGGTATTAAAGTTTTTATACCATAAATATATTTTTGCAAAAACACAACTATTGAGCCGTATTTTCTCATCATCAAATGTGCCAATGCTATTTTTCTTTTATGTTTTCCCATCATCTGTTTGGCATAGGATTTATTATTTCTAGCTACTAAAAATAAAAATTGATCACCTATA
>JAOZVJ010000102.1 GCA_029938215.1 Arcobacteraceae bacterium
TTAGCCATAAAGGATTTTCAAGTATAAAACCTATATGAAAACCTTTGTCAGTCTTAGTTATCCAACTAGGTTCATATCCATTTAGCTTATATTTTATTTCTTTTGTGTATTCATCCAGTGTTGCATCAATACCATCAACATCAATTATGATAAAAGATGTTGCCCTTTTGGTTCCATATTTTATAAACTTATCATGAAGAGCCATTAATTTACTTTTAGGTTTGATATAAAAATCTAATTCTTTTTTAGAATTACAAGACTGTAAAGAAGATAAATATAATTTATTTTGTAAGAGCTGGTGGAACTCTATTATTATTTGATGATCAGGATTATATATTTCTACCACAAAAAGTGGCGAGTATCCAAATTAAAAGTTTTTTTTGTGAGGTGCTTCACCTGTAGTCCTAAATATTTTATTTAGTTATTTGAAGCTGTGAAATCGCCAAACTTTACAATACTTCATTTAAAAATAAATTTCATTAAACTTATTTTTAAAAAATAACTGTTGAAATTTTAACTAAAGTATATAAATAAAAAGATTAATTTGTATAAGTGAAAAAGGTGTAATTAATTTTTAAGCACATAAAAAAACCTCAATTAAGAGGTTTTTTTCAGATTGTATTGCAGGTGTTTGGCATACCTTTTGTTAATTCTGTTGAGAGTATTATAACTAAAATGTAGTTAAAAGTATATAAAATACAGACAAAATAAATAGTTTTAAATATATGTAAAGTGGCTACTTTACAAAGTGTACAAACTATGTAAAAGTTTGTACAAAAAGTTTGTACACCCCTTTGCAAACTTTGTACAAAGTATGTAAACCTTGACTAACTAAACGAACGACTACTTAGATTTTTAAAAGGGGGGAAGGGGGGATTGAATGTAGCCCCCCGCGGTAAGTAAATAATTAGTAACCATATCACTAATTAATAAGGGTTTATTTAGTGATTAAGTAGTATTATAATAAATGCTAAAATTCCTAAGATTTAAGAAGATAAAAAACCGTAAATACAAGAGTATTATATTTAGAGAGAAGTATAGGTATTCAAATGACATGAAAGAGAGATATATAAGTAAAACTATATCTCTTTTAATTTATGGATTAGATACATCAGGTAAATCAAAAGAATTAAATAAGTTATATGACAATAGAGAAGTTGTATTTGATATGAGTAAGTATTCTACAATATTTATTCATGCTACAGATAGCCTAGCAGAAATCTTTTATAAAAATATTGATGATGTAGATACTGAGAAATATTTATTAAGTCTTGATGATGAAAAACAGATTGAAGCAGAAAAGAATATTAATAAACAATTTTTAAAAATAGAGATATTAAAACATAAAGCAAATACATCTTTTTTATTTATTGATGATATTGATAAGTTCACAGGTAAAAAGCTTGAGATACTAAAATCACTTATTAGAAACTGTAAAAAGATATATGCTACAGCTCAAAGTGATAAATCTATAAATAAAACAATATTCAAGATGATTGAAAATAAAAAGTTTAATAGTATAAATTTAAAAACTACTAATAGTTTTGATGCTACAAATTATGCTTTAATAGCTCTTATGGTTCCATTTGCGATTAGTGGACAATATGCAGTAGTGATGATGTTGTTATTAGCAAATAGATATTTAGACAAAGGTATGAGTAAATGATTAGATATATTTTATTTTTTATGTTAGTTGTTCCAGGTGTTGCAGTTGATAATTATTTTGATAAAAATGCTTCTACTATTACTAATTATGATTTAAAACTTATGCAAGAGTTTGATAAGTTAGCTTATGATTTAAGTGATGTTGAACTTAAAACTTTAGATATTAAAACTATCTATAATTATATAAGAATGCATAAAAGTTATATTACAGATTATTCATTGGCTAAAGTTGATTTTAAAGCAAGTACAGGGATAGATGATTATGATTATGTAAATGATAATGAACGAGATAAGAATTATAAAAAAACAAGCATACAGCTTACATATCCACTATTTGACCAGAAGAGCAGAAGAGATATTAAAAATAAAAAGTTAGAATACAATTTTAAGATATTAAATGAGATAAATAAATATACAAAACTAAGAGATAGTTTAGTAGCTATCATTAGAGAATTAAAGTTTAATAGATTGGTTCAAATAAAAGAAAAGCTACAAGTAAAGAAAGGTATAAAATATTTAGATGATAAGTTAAAAACTATTGAAAAGATATTGAAACTTCAAAATGATATTTTAGATATAAAGTCAAATTTAGCTATAAGCGAAGTAACTCTTTTAAACTATGTTAAAAAGAGTTACAGGGATAAATTAAAAGATATGTTGAATAATTAAGATTTGACATAAGCACCAAGTTTGTGTTAAAATAAATAAAAAGGAAATATCATGGTTGCAACTCAAAAAGTAAGAACAAATATATATTTAGACCAACATACAAAAACACAAGCAAAAGAGTTATTTAAAAAGTTTCACATTAGTCTAAGTGATGCAGTAAATCTTTTTTTATCTCAATCAGTTTTAGAGCAAGGTTTACCATTTCAAGTAAGAATACCAAATGCAGAAACTATAAAAGCTATGAAAGAGGTTGAAAATGGAGAAACAGAAACTATCACTTTTGAACAATTAAAAGATGAAATGAAACAATGTATTACACATTAGACAGAACAAAAGTATTTTTAAAAGATTATTCAAGATGTAAAATATCAAATAAACAGTACAGTAAGTTTATAATTTTTGTTGGAAAACTATTGTCAGATGAACAATTACCACCAGAAGCAAAAGACCATCCATTAAAAGGGGATTGGGTAGGATTTAGAGAATTGCATATAAGCGGAGATTTACTATTAGTTTATAAAGTTACAGATGACACATTATATCTTACAAGAATTGGTTCTCATTCACAAATATTTGGATAATAAATGACATGGAAATCTCATATTGCAATAGCTACTGCTTGTGCAATACCATTTAATCCTGCTTTAATTCCTGCTGCTGCTTTAGGTTCAACTGCACCAGATTGGAGCGAATGGATATTAAAGTTTTTTGGTATTCAAGTACAACATAGAGGAGTTACTCACTATTTATATATACCTATTATATTTATTGTGTTGTCTTTTTTGATTGATTTTCAAAGTATATTATTTTGGTTTGGTATTGGATATCTTTCTCACTGGGTAGCTGATGCACTTACTCCTAGTGGTGTTCCTGTATCTCAATTTGATAATCATCGTATTCATTTTTTTGGTGGTAAAATTAAAACAGGTTCATTTATGGAATATATTTTAGCTTTTGGTTTTTTACTTTTAGTTGTATCTTTTGTGAAGCCATTGGATCAGTTTAATAATAAAGATGATTTAAACAATTATTACAATGTATATTTTAATGATTATGGTAAAATGCACGAACAAAAAATAATAGATGAAAAAACTTATAAAGAGAATAGGTTTAATTTATTTTAGGTCTTAAAGGAAATTGATATGGCAAAACATAAAATTGAAGTTAGTGAAAGTGTTACTGAAAATTTATTTAGAGAATATTATGGTTCGACAGAGTTTATTGAAAAATCAGCAATTCCAAAACAATTTGGTTTTAAGTCTAAAAATAAAACTTCTTTTTCAGGCTATCCAGATTTTTTTAAAGAACTGGATGATTTCCTGATTGTTGTAGAAGCAAAAGCTATTAATCATAAAGATGCAATTTCTGAAGTAAAGCATTATATGACATATAATAAAATTAAGAAAGATATCGTTGGCATAGCAGTCACAGGGCAAACAATAGATACTTTGGAGTTTAATATTTTAATAAAATTCAGAGATTCAAACGAGTGTACAGTATTAGCCCCAGATAAGCTTATATCATTGGATAATATTAAAAAATTATTTTGGAAAATTAAAAATAAAGAAAGTGTTACTTCTGAACATTTGACAAAAGTATTAAAACAATTAAATGAAACTTTTAACAATAATAATAAAATTAGAGACACAGACAGAAGTTTATTTTTCTCTGGCTTAATGATAGCACTTAAAGATAATACATTTAGAAATACTTATCAGCACATAGAAGCTCCAACCGATGAAGATATATCAACTGTAAATAATACTGTATTAGAATCTCATAATTTAAATACTGCTATTATTAATGCTATTTCTACTCAACTTGTCAATAAAATAAATAATTTATCCAAAGAGTTTAGTTGGAGAGATAAATTTTCTTTTATAAAAAATATTGATTTTTCTCTACTTGAGTACAAAGAAATAATTAAAACAATAGAGGATAATATATTTATTCCATTTAAAAATGATGAAAAGCAAGATATCCTTGGCAAAGCCTATAAGATATTTCTATCTAAGGCAGGAAAGATTGATAATAAGAATATTATTCTTACTCCAGATCATATAAAATCATTGATGATTAGGCTTGCTCGACTTAGTATTAATGATGTTGTTATTGACACCTGTACAGGAACAGGTGGGTTTTTAATGGAAGCTATGGAAATATTAGTCAGTAAAGCTAAAGACAACACAACTACAATTGACAACATAAAAGAAAAGCAATTGATTGGTTTTGAAATTGATTCTGTATTGTTTGCACTTGCTTGTTCGAATATGTTTCTGCATGGCGATGGTCGGTCAAATTTGCTTTTTAGAAGTAGTTTGTTAAATGATTCTGAGGAGCATATAGTAAATAATAAAGATGTGCTATTATTTGATTATATAAAAAAAATGAAACCAACAAAGTGTATTATTAATCCACCTTATGAACAAAATAATTCAATTAAGTTTACATTCCAAGCATTAAAGTATTTAGAAACAAATGGAAAGTTAATTATCATTATGCCAACACCGACTTTAGTAAAAAATCAAAATGGTATTACAGAAAAGATATTAGAAATTGCAAAATTAGACTTTGTGATCAGAATGCCATCTAATCTATTTTCGGAGCAAAAAAGGACAGTCAATACTTCCATTTTCGGTTTTACTAAAAATGCTCATGAAGAAAATGATGATGTATTATTTTATTCTCTTGAAGATGATGGACTTGTTAGTATTCAGCACAGAGGAAGACAAGATATTCATAATAAATGGGCAGAAACACAGAGCAATATACTTGACTTCATTGCTAACCATAGAGAAGAAGATAATATCTGCGAAAAACGAAAGATATATAAAAATGGTATATTAAATGCATCAGGTATTCAGGTAAACAATAATAGTGATAAATCGGAAATGATTAAAATAACACAATTATTTGATATTTCAAAAGGAACTTTAGCAAGCGAGAAGAGTATTGCAGGGGAGTTTGATTTTCTAACTGGTTCAGAGGATTGGAAAACGCACAATGATTATTCTAACGATTGTGAAGCCTTGGTTTTTGTTGTTCAAGCAGCTGGCTCATTAGGTAGATGCCATTATGTAAATGGTAAGTTTATAGCAAGTAATTTATGTTTAATATTGGTTTTAAAAGAAAAACCAGAGTATGAAATTAATTTAAAATTTTATAATATGTATTTTAAAAAAATACGAAAAAAAATAGTATATGACTTAGCAGATGGCACATCTAAGCTAACAATAGGTGAGCCAATTTTTAAAGATTATTATATAGATTATATAGACATAGATAAGCAAAATGATTTTGTAAATAATTATGTAAAGCCATACGAGAAGCAAGTTAGAAAATTGGATAATGCTGTAGAAAAAGCTAAAATTGAATTAAATACAAAATTAGATAATCTATTGTAGTCATTCTAGCATTTAATTAGATGTTTTTTTAATTTATCTTTTTTAGA
>JAOZVJ010000024.1 GCA_029938215.1 Arcobacteraceae bacterium
TCGGTAAAGTTTGTACTACTACGCTTGATATATTCATTTATTTTTTCCTTTTTTATTGTTTTAAATTATAATAATTAAATTTATTTGAATCTGTTGTAACAAATATTTCATTTTCACTTATAAATAAAATAGATGACAATGTCATTAAATTTTGAGTTAATTTAAATAATTTATTTTTTGTATTTGTATTAAATACTGTTACATTGTTGTTTTCATCACTCGAAAATGCACCTAAATCTGCATTTGGAGATAATCCAGCACCATATATTAAAAACCAATGCTCTTCTCTCAAAATATAACTACTACAATCTTTTAAATTATATACAACACATCTTCCATCTTGTCCAGCTGTTATAATTTTATCTTTTTTCCAATCAACTTTAAAAACTTTGTCAAGATTTTGATCCGCTAAAGTTTTTATAACTTTACCTTTTTTAATATTAACAATTTTTAAATCACCACTTTCATCTGCAATAACTGCTTCTGTTTTTGATTTATTTAAAGTAAAATCAGCAAATGTTGAATTGAATTCTTCTGCTTCTGATCTTACATTTATTTTCCATATGTCTTGTTTTTTCTTAAGATCATATAAATACATTTCATTGCCTAATAGACTAAAAATTATTGTATTTTCATCTACAAATTTTGCTTTAGATATAAACATTCTTCTTTTTATTGTAATCGGAGTAGTTATTTTTCCATTTTCATAAATATGTACTTCCCTAAATCCTTGTGAAGCCTGTGCTGTTAATAAAACTTTATTTTTATAAACATCTACATTATAAATTTTTGCATCTATTATATCACCCATAAAGTCTTTTATTTTTGGTACTTTTATTTTTTGAAGAAGTTTTTTTGTTTTTAAATCAAAAATATCAACACTACTATAGGCATTTGCTACATATATTTTAGAATTTTTAGATACTATGTCCGTAACAGGACCAGTAGCTTCATATACAAATGAAGGTTTTAAGTCTTTGGCAAATAAAGAATTAAATGTTAAAACCAATAAAAGTAAAAATAATTTATTCATTTGGGTTAAATCCTCCCTCTTTATTGTTACCGCTTATCTTATCTATTTCATCTTGATATTTTTCTTGCAATACTGCCATTTTTTCCTCTAAATCTTGATAATTAGCAGGATTTAAATTTTTTGATTTTGTCCATTGCACTTCAATATCTCCACCATACTCGCCACCAAGTTCTTCAATTTGAGTAGTGTATTCATCTATATTTTTACAAATAACATCTTTTTCTTCTAAGGTATCAGTTAGTTTTATAAACCAATTTTCTGCTTCATCTTGATCAACATGTGATATGAATTTTACTGCCATTACATTTCCTCTTTGTTTTTTTGTATTTTAAATGAGATTGCATCAGTTGGGCAAATATTTAAACAAAAACCACAACCAGTACACTTGTTTTTATCAATTTCTGGTCTAAACATTCCAAGAAAATTTATAGCATCATCCAAGCAAGGATCTTTGCAAGAAAAACACATTGTTTGATTCCAACTTAAACATTTTAGTAAGTCTATGCTAAATGTTGCATTAATATTTTGCAAATTTTCTTTTTTTAATACATTTTTTTCGCAAGCTATCGCACACTCATCACAATAAGTACATCCGCCTTTTGCAAAATCTATTTTTGGTGTGCCATCATCTTGTATAATTATTATCTGTTCTTCACAAACAGTTGCGCATTTTTTGTCATCACAGTCAATGCAACTTTTGTGAAAATCAGCTTCATTTAAATAATATGGTGGTCTTATAACGCTCTCCTTAACTTCCTCTTTTTTTTCTTTAAAAGATGAAGCAAGAGAGCTAAAAAGCTCTCTTCGTTTCATTGTTTGATATCTTTCATTATTTGATAAGAGTATCAATACCTTCAAATAAGTTTGTAACTTGATTTGATCTATTAGCACCATTTGCAGCTCTAAAGTCAGGTTGAAAATTATTTTCAACCAATTGTCCTTTACCACTTTGTGGAGCGTGACATTGAGAACAATTGTATCTAGCACCAGCTAGTTTACCTAGTTTTGAACCAACATTTCTAAAGTCAGCAGTATTATCAACACTACCACCTTGTTTTGTTATTCTTCCATCTTTACCAATTGCAGTATCAGGTCTGTAATTAGTCATATGCGATGCTGGATAAGGTGTTGCCTTAACAGCTGCCGCAACTTCTGGAGCATGACAAGATAGACAAGAATTATTTCCAATTTTAATTGGAAGCATGCCTTCAACATCATGTGAAATCATTGGAGGAGCATTTTCAAATGCTCTCTTTATAAATACGCCAGATCCAGCTGCTGATTTATCATATTTAGTTTCATCACCTACTGTTTCAGCTTCTTCTACATATAAATTTGTTTTTCTAAGCCCTAAAGACTCTTCACTATAAGTCTTTGCAGCACTACACCCAACTACAAATAAAGTTGCAGCAGCAGCAAGACTTAAACTTAATTTACTAATTATTTTCATCTTTTTTCCCCTTTGCGAGTTTTCTAATAGAAAAGTTTAAAGCATTATCATCACACACTTCAATACATCTTCCACAATTTGTACATTCACCATCTAAAACTTGTATAGATTCTTTGTTTACCATAAAAAGTACTTGACTTTCAGGACAAACTTCTTTACATTTCATACAGTTTGTACAGTTTTCTTCATTGTGATCAACTCTTATTAAACTGGCTTTTCCTACTACGGAGTAAAATCCTCCTAGCGGACAAATATGACCACACCAACCATTTTTTAATACAAACAGATCAAAAAGAAAGATTATAAGCATCGCTGCCCAACCCAAACCTAAGCCAAATATAATAGCTCTATGAGTTATTGATATTGGAGATATAAATTCAAATGCAGTTATACCTAAAACATATGAAAGAACTAAACTAAGACCTAATACCCAATACCTTAAGTTTCTAGTTGCTGGCTGTTTTTTTTGGATTTGATTAAATCCAAGTTTTCGTCTTAAATAGTTTGCTGCATCTGTAATTATATTTACAGGACACACCCAGCTACAAAAAACTCTACCGCCAACTAGTAAATAAAGTACTGTAATTATTAAAGCACCCATTATTAAGTTTGATGTCATTATAGCACCAGCTGCAAACATTTGTAATGCTGCAAATGGATCACTTAATGGTATCATATTAAATACTAATGAAGAACTTAAATTACCTTGGATAATTAAATCCCAACCCCAAATATTACCACCTATGTAAAGTAACATCAAGCCTACTTGTGTGCATCTTCTTAAGATTAAGAATCTATAATGTTTCCAAAAATTAGTCATCTAAAATTCCCTCCAAATCATTTGCATAGTCAGCAGCTGTTCTACTACTTCTTTTGGTCATAGTGGTTTTCATTTCAGCATCTTTAAGTCTTTTTTCGTCTTTTTTGTCCCAACCTTTAACATAAAAATCACCTACTTTACCTAGAGCAACTTCACGAGGAAGTATTCTAATAGCAGCTTCTTTTGTAACACAAGCTCGTTCACAAAGTCCACAACCTGTACAAATATCACTATTAATAACAGGCTTTAAAAACGCATGTTTACCGGTTCTTTCATTTTTTTCATAATCAAGATATATTGCTTCATCCATTAAAGGACAAGCTCTATAGCAAGCATCACATTGAATTCCCCAAAAGGCAATACAATTTTTTGCATCAACTATAGCTACACCCATTTCTGACTTATTTATATCAAGTTTTCCTTTTGTAGTGACTGATTTTTCATCCAAAGCACCTGTAGGACATACAGGCACACAAGGAATATCAACACACATATAACAAGGAATGTCTCTTGGTTCAAAGTAAGGAGTTCCCAAAGGCTTATTACTTCCCGGCTTCGCTAATTTTAAAGTATCAAAAGGACAAGCTTCAACACACATACCACACTTGATACATGTAGCTAAAAAATCTTGTTCTTTTAGTGCTCCAGGAGGCCTTAGTATTAGCTTATTTGCTGTTACTTCATCAACATAAGCACTCCATACTAGACCACCCAAAGCTACTAAACCAGCACTTCTAGCAGTTCCTAAAATAAATCTTCTTCTATCACTTACCATAATCTTTCTCTCTTCTCATTTGTTTGAGGATTAATGTTGCTCAAGACAACTTACCCCCTTTTATTATGCTTTATAAATTTTTACCGCACATTTTTTGTAATCTGTTTGTTTAGATTGTGGACAAGTAGCATCAAGACAAACTTTATTGATAAATACTTTCTCATCAAACCAAGGAACAAATACAAGTCCTCTTGATGGTCGGTTTCTACCTCTAGTCTCAACTCTAGCTTTAACTTTTCCTCTTCTAGATTCAACCCATGCTAATTGACCTTGTTTAACGCCATATTTCTTAGCGTCTTCTGGGTGCATATAACATAATGCTTCTGGAACAGCTCTATAAAGTTCTGGAACTCTCATAGTCATTGTACCTGAATGCCAGTGTTCTAAAACTCTACCTGTACATAACCATGATGGATATTCTTTATTTGGCATTTCTGGTGGATCCATATATGGACGAGCAAAGATTTTTGCTTTATTTTTAAGCGCTTTTTTACCTCTTGCTTTTTCTAGACCTTTTAAATCACCTTGAAAAAGTTTTTTAGCTAATGGTCCATAGAACGCATGTGAGTTACCAGTAGTTTTAGTAGCTTTTGCTGCATAAGGATCGTATTTAGCATTAAATCTCCATTGAGTTTCTTTACCATCTACAACTGGCCATTTAAGACCTCTAACTCTATGATATGTATCAAAGTCAGCTAAATCATGTGCATGTCCTCTTCCGAAACCAGCATATTCTTCAAATAAGTATTTATGAATATGGAAACCATAACCTTTCCATTCTTTACCATCTGAACCAATAACGCCTCTGCTATCTCCAAGACTTTCAGTATCATCATAACCTTTATCAGTAGGATTGTTTAAGTCTTTTTTATAAGATTTAGCTCTTTCATTTGCAAAAAGAATTTCATACATAGTAGTATCTTCAGAATATCCCATTTTTTTAGCTTCTGCTATTACATTAGGAAGTTTCTTTTTACCTTTTGTACTTAATAATGGTTGCTCACCCCAAAGATCTTTAACTGTAAATCTTTTTGATAGCTCAACCCATTGCCAAGTATCAGACATAGCATCACCTACTGGTAAAACTTGTTGTCTCCAATGTTGTGTTCTTCTTTCAGCATTTCCGTAAGCTCCCCATTTTTCATAGATCATAGCTGAAGGTAAGATTAAATCTGAAACCTTAGCAGAAATACCTGGGTATCCATCAGAACAAACGATAAAGTTGTCCATTTCTCTTGCTGCTTTAATCCAGTGACTTGCACTTGCAGTATCCATGTAAGGATTAACAACATTTGCCCATGCAAATTTCATAGTACCATCTTCAAGATCTCTATGAATTCTCATAATATGTTGATGACCTTTTGGATTTAATACGCCAGCTGGAATATGCCAACCTTTTGCTGTAATTTTTCTATGTTTACCAGATTTAACCATCATATCTGCTGGTAATCTATGTGCAAATGTTCCAACTTCTCTAGCAGTACCACACGCAGATGGTTGACCTGTAAGTGAGAATGCACCAGAACCTGGTTTAGCTTGTTTGTTTAATAAGAAGTGAACATTATAAGATAAAGTATTTACCCAAGTTCCTCTTGTATGTTGATTCATTCCCATTGTCCAGAAAGAAACTACTTTTCTTCCTTTTTCAATATATAAATCAGCTACATATTTAAGTTTTCTTTTAAATTCAGCATCAGACTCATCTGGATTACCTTTTGCTACAGAACATACATAATCTAAATCATAAGGTTCTAAGAATTTTTTATACTCTTCAAAAGATATATGCCAGTGTTTAAGACCAGCTGGTTTATTAACCATTTTTTGACCAGCTTTATAACCAAATGGTTCTAATGCAGGTGCTTCATTTTCAGAAATAGTATGTACCATTTCTTCTTTTATAGTTTCCATTTCTTTAGCAGAATACTTACCAGCTGAACCATCAGGTCTAACAGGAGTTAAAGATTTTTCACCTTTTCTTCTCATGCCGTAACCCATGTTTACAGGTTGAGAACAGAAAACTATATGTTTTTTAACAAAATCCCAATCAATTGCTTCAGGGTGATTATATACAATTTCTCTTGCCATATAATTCCACATAGCTAAATCTGAATGAGGAGTAAAAATCAACTCTTCATCAGCTAAATCTGATGTTCTATGTCTATATGTAGAAATGTTTATAACTTTTACTCTATCTGGATCTGTAAGTTTTCTATCTGTAACTCTTGACCATAAAATAGGGTGCATTTCTGCCATATTTGCTCCCCAAGAGATGATAGTATCTGTTAATTCGATATCATCATAACATCCTGAAGGCTCATCAATACCAAATGTTTGATAAAAACCAACAACAGCAGATGCCATACAATGTCTAGCATTTGGATCAATAGCATTTGATCTAAATCCAGCTTTCATCATTTTTTGAGCTGCAACACCTTCCATAACTGTATATTGACCTGAACCAAATACACCTACACCTTCAGGACCTGAAGCTTTAATTGCTTTTTTAATATGAAATTCCATTTCATCAAAAGCTCTCTCCCAAGAAATTTCTTGGAATCTACCTTTTTTATCAAACTTACCATCAGTCATTCTTAACAATGGTTTTTTAAGTCTATCCGCACCATACATAATCTTAGCATTAAAGTAACCTTTAATACAGTTAAGACCTCTGTTTACTGGAGCTGCTGGATCCCCTTTAACTGCTACAATTCTACCATTTTTTGTAGCTAACATAATACCACAACCAGTACCACAGAATCTACATGCTGCCTTATCCCATCTCCATCCAGATTGAGCTTTGTTAGAAGCTGCTTCCATAGATGATGGAACACTCATACCAACTGCTGCTGCCGCAGAAGCTGCTGCTGAACTTTTTAAGAAATCTCTTCTTGAAAGTGCCATATCGTCTCCTTGTTATTTGATAACATCTTTAATATTTTTTAAAGATATATGTTTGTATAAAATACAACGAATAATTATATAACTTTATGGAAATATAACTCTTGACCTTAGTCAAGAAATATAGAATAAAAATCTAATTTTTGATTAAGGTTTAATTTAGTTTTGACAACTTAAAAGTACGCTGTCGAGTTGTTTTTTTAGGTCAGTAAGTTTTTTTGTTGTTTTAATTAAGTCTTCAGTTGATTGAATGGCTATATCTTCACTGCGACTTAGTTGCGAGGATATATTTGAAGCATCTTGAATGTCACATATTATTTGATCAAATTCATCTGAAATCTCTTCTAATTTTTCAGAAGCTTGTTGTGATTTTTCAACAGCTTCTGATGAATATTCATATGCTTTATTTATTTTAGTAATAAAACAATTTATAGTATCAGTTGCTTCAATAATTTCACTTTCTGCTTCAATAGTAATAGGTTCCATAGGCTTATTTTGAGCTTGAAATTCAATTATTTTTTTAGAATAATCAAGAAATTCTTTAGCATTGGATTCTATTGATTTTAATTGATAAATAGAATAGATAATCACAAGAAATAAAATTCCAGCAGCACTATATTGAAAATTTTGTAAATATTGTGTTTTTTCTTCTGAATAATTTGTGTACATAGATACTGTTTTATCAACCTCGTTTAATAAAATAGTATTTGTACTATAAATTGAGGTTACTATTGCTTTTAATTGTTTATCATTTTTAGAATCTTGGAGAACAAACAAATCTTTAAATGATTGTATATTTTTATAAAAACTATTCCATAAAATTAATACTCTTGAGAGTTGTTGCGCAATTTCATTTGTAGGAACAGGAGATATTCCATTTAAATCATTTCCTTTTTGCAAAGAATTTATATTATAAATAAATTCTTCTACTGCGTTATCAAGTTCACTAAAATCTGCTTTATTGCTATTGTATAGATAAAATATATTTTTTGAAATTTTTTGCGTTAACATTCTTTGTTTACCAGCTATATTAATAACCAAAGCATCTTTTTCATTTTTTTCGCTTAAATAAAGAGTGGATATAATTATTCCCAATGTAAGGGTAGCCAAAAAGGCACCGATTAATTTTATTTTTGTACTTATTTTATTAGTATTTGATATCATAATCCTACTCCTTGAAAAGATGATAAAAGTTGTTGTTCATTTAAAATCGTAAATTTTTTGTCTTCTACTGATATAACATTGTTTCTTGTTAATCTTTTTAAAACTCTTGATAGTGTTTCTGGTTGAATATGAAGCATAAACGCTATTTCTGTTTTTTTAAGACTGTTAAATATTTCTAAATCATTATGCAACATATAAGCTACTTTAGCAGTAGCATCAAAAACTAATTCCCTGTTTATTATACATTGCAATTGATGAGATTTAATTAGAATTTCTTTAATAAAATTAGATGCCAAAATGCTAGTATCTAAAAACTGTTTACGAAATTTTTTAAAATTTATTGATAAAATCGCACCCTCTTTTATAAATTCTGCATTTGAAAAACAATAAATTGTTTCATCATCAATAGAAGTTAATTCTGAAATCATATTATTCTTATATATATGATATAGAAATATTTCATTATTGTATTTATCAATTTTATATATTTTAACAAGTCCTGAGATTAAAAATTGTAAAGAATAGTCTATATCACTTTCATAATAAATAATTGTATTTTCATTAAAATTTCTTATTGATGAGATTTCTGCTAAATATTTAATTTGTTCTTCATTTAAAGTTTTAAAAAAATCGATTGACTTTATTGTTTGAATTTTATTCAAAAATTTCCCTTATTAATAATTTGTAAGCTATTTTATACTATCCTTTCGTAAAATAAAATTAAGTGAGTTAAAATGCTAATAGATGGTCATGGAAGAAAAGTAAATTATTTAAGAATCTCGGTTACTGAAAGATGTAATTTTAGATGTTTATATTGTATGCCAGAAAAACCTTTTTCATGGGTGCCTCATGAAAATCTTTTATCTTATGAAGATATGTTTGAATTTGTAAAAGTCAGCATTGATGAAGGAATAGATAAGATTAGAATCACAGGTGGCGAACCACTTTTAAGACATGGGTTGGATACTTTTATAAAAATGATAAGTGATTATAAAAATGATATAGACCTTGCAATTACTACAAATGGTTATTTGCTTGAAGAAACAGCACAAGATTTAAAAGATGCAGGATTAAAAAGATTAAATATTTCATTGGATAGTTTAACGCCAGAAATTGCACAAAAAATATCTCAAAAAGATATGCTAGAAAAAGTTCTTAAAGGAATAGATAAAGCACAAGAAGTTGGATTAAAAATTAAAATAAATTGTGTGCCTTTAAAAGATATAAATGATGGTGAAATTATTAATTTACTAGATCATTGTAAATTAAAAGGATATGAAATAAGATTTATTGAATTTATGGAAAATTCTTATGCAAAAGTAAAACAAGGTTTAAGTTCACAAGAAATTCAAGATATTATAAAACAAAAATATAATTTTACAAAAGGGATAAGGGAAGGAAGCTCTCCATCTCGAACTTATACATTGGAAGATGGTTATAAATTTGGAATAATTGAGCCACATTTGGATGATTTTTGTAAAGATTGTAATAGAATAAGACTTACTGCTGAAGGTTTTCTAATCCCTTGTTTGTATTTTGAAGATGCTATGAGTATAAGGGAAGCCATAAAAGATAAAGATATAAAAAAAGCTTCAAGTATTTTAAAAGATGTGCTTAAAGATAAACCAGAAAAGAATAAATGGGGAAGTGAAAATGGCTCTGATAGAGCTTTTTATGAAACCGGAGGATGATTTTAATTGTATCTTTAAGCAAAAATAAATATTAGTTTTAGTAAAATTACACTCCAAATTGCCTAAAATTTAAAGTTTAAGGACAAAACAATTTGAGACTATATACCAATCAGGAGGTCATTATGGCTTTAGATCAGGACGTAAAACAAGAGATAATCTCTAAGTTCCAAAGAAATGAAAAAGATACAGGTTCAAGCGAAGTGCAAATCGCAGTTTTAACTAAGCAAATTAGTACATTAACAGACCACTTAAAAGAAAATCATAAAGATCATTCTTCAAGATTAGGTCTTCTTAAAATGGTAGGTAAAAGAAAAAGATTACTTAAGTATTTAAAAGAAACAGACTATAATAAATTTAATGAGCTAATTGCTAACTTAGGCATAAGAGCTAAATAAAAATTTAAAAACTAAGACTTAGGTTCTTAGTTTTTAATTACCCTATTATATAATTTAATTCAAATTTTCTAAATTTTTTCCAATTTTTTTAAAATAAGACAAGAATAATCCTATTTATATATCATTTATTATATAATAATTATAAATTAATTTATTAGGAAAATAATGCTTCTTACAAAAAAAAGTGAATATGCAATGTTATCTTTAGTGGTTATCGCAAAAAGCGAAGTACCATTAAATGCAGATATTTTATCTGTTCGATTAAATATATCAAAATCATTTTTGGCAAAAATCTTGCAAAATCTTGCAAAACATGATATTTTAAAATCATACAAAGGTGTAAATGGCGGATTTTTATTATTAAAAAAACCAGAAGAATTAACGATTTTAAATATTATATCTATTGCGGAAGAAAAAAAGCCAGCAGTTTTTGAATGCTCAAATGGAGAACAAATTTGCGGACAAGGTGTGAGTAGAGGATGTACTATTTTTCCAGTTTTGGCAAATTTACAATTTAAAATAAATGATTTTTTACAAGGATTAACTTTAAAGGATATTATGTAATGAAATTTTTTCATATTTCACACACTGATTTAGATGGTTATGGGTGTCAGTTTATTTCAAAAAAGATATTTGAAAATGGAAGATTTTTAAATGCAAATTATGGCATAGAGATAAAAGTTAGTTTAAATATAGTTCTTGATGAAATTAGAAATGGAGATGAAAAAGAAATATTTTTTTTTATCACTGATATAAATTTAAATTCTAATGAAGCAAAAAATTTAGATAGACAAATAAATAGTTTAAATAATGATGGTTTTAAAATAAAACTTCAATTATTAGATCATCATGCCACAGGTGAAAGATGTGCTAATAGATACGAATGGTATTATCTTGATACTTCAAAAAGTGCTACAAAAATAACTTATGAATATTTTCAAAATAATTATGAACAGTTCAATAATCTTTGTGAAAAAAATTTTGATATTTTAATAGAAGCAATAAATGCAGTAGATATTTGGCTTGATGATAATCAATATTTTGAATTTGGAAAAGTTTGTATGACAATGATTGCAAAAGCTAATGAGATAAATAATATACTTTTTGCTGAACAAAACAGAGACTATAGACTTACTTTATTGAAAAATACATTAAAATATATAAATAAAAAAAATGGAAATATCAAGTTAGATAAAAAAATATATTATCTAAAAAAAGAATATCTAAAAAAAGAATTTGAAAATGATACTATGGATAATCTTAGTTCAAAATATTTAGTAAAAATGTTAAATAAGAAAAAAGAAGAATTAACAATTTACTATAAAAATCATAAAGGACTTTTGACATTTACATTGGGAGGTATTTCAATACCAGCAAATAAATTTTTAAAAGAAAATGAAGATTATGATTTTTTTATAGATATTAGTCGTAGAGGAAAAGCTGGTTTTAGGGCAAATGGAAAATTAGATGTTGCAAAATTAGCTGAAAAATTAGCAAATGGTGGTGGACATCCAAATGCATCTGGAGCTGCTTTTGATAATTGGAAAGAGACTATTAAATATGAAGATGTTAAATATTTTATACAAGAAAAACTTGATAATTTAAATTAAAGGATGGTAAATGGAATGTGAATTTCCTCAGGTTAATTCAAATAAAGATGAAATAAAACAAATTTTTGAACAAACAAAAACTATAGCAATAGTTGGTTGTTCGCCAAAAGAAGAAAAAGATAGCAATATGGTGGCAAAATATTTAAAAAATGCTGGATTTAAAATAGTTCCTATTTATCCAAAAGAGGATGAAATATTGGGTGAAAAAGTTTATAGAAATTTATCTGATATACCGTTTGATATCGATATGGTAGATATATTTAGAAAGCCAAGTGTAATTGCAAGTGTTGTTGATGAAGCTATTGCAAAAGGTGGTGTAAAATGTATTTGGACTCAAATAGGTCTTGTTAATAATGATGCTGCAAAAATTGCTGAAGAAAATGGCATAAAAGTTGTGCAAAGTTACTGTACTAAAGTGGAGCATAAAGCACTTATTGATAGTAATTAGATTTTACAAAGTGGGTGTATATCAAGCTGTAAAGTTGCTATTGTTCCAGAAATACCATCTTTTCTATTTTTTATAGAAATTTTTGCTCCAAGTGTATCGGCAGCACTTTTTGCTAAAAATAATCCTAGTCCTGCTCCACTTTCTTTTCCTTTTCTTTGAAATGGTGCAAAAAAATCGATATTTTCATCACATCCAATACCCTCATCTAAAACAATAATTTTAATAGAATTTTGTTTTTGAGTTTCGGAATTATCTGCTATTGCTTTTATTGTAATTTTATTTTGTTCTGGTGTAAATTTAAGGGCATTTTGTACAAAGTTTTGAATAATTTGATTTAATAAAGTTGGCTGTATAATCGTATTAAAAGTTTTTGCATTACTTACAAATTCTAAATTTACTTTTTTTGTATTTGCAAGAAGTTTGTAGTCCTTTATTTTTGATGATAAAAAATCTATAATATTAACTTCAACTGGTTTTTCAAATTGCGCACCTTCTTGTCTTCCCATATTTAAAACAGAACCAATCATTTTATCCATTTTGTCAATTTCTTCAATATTTATTTTTAAAACTTCTTCGTATTCTTTAATTTCTCTATCTTTTCTTATGGTTATTTCGCTTTTTAATTTCATTACAGTAAGTGGAGTTTTAAGTTCATGCGCTACTCCAATAAAAAGTTCTTTTTGGTATTTCATATAATTGTCTATTTTTTTTGTAAGATTATTTATAGAATTTGCTAAAGAAACAAACTCCAATGGAAATTTTTCTGTATTTAACTTTGTAAGTGAATTTTCATTCATACGGGATAATGTATTTGAGATATCTATAATTGGGGACAATAATGTTTTTGATACAGCAAAAGCATATAGTATTGTCATTATTAATCCGCCAAAACCTAGTATCAATACATTGCTAAAAATTTTATTTAACATTTTATGAGAATCATTAATATTTTTTGTTATTTTGATGAATAAATTATTGTCTTTATCAAAAGGATACAATAGTTCTATAAAATGATTTTTATCAGCTTTATATCTTCTAAAAGTTATATCATTAACATTTTTAACATTTATTAAGTCTATGGAAGTATCTTTATTTGTAATTATTTTAAATGATATTTCTTGGTTTGGAGAATGATTTGTACTAATTTTGTATATTAATTTTGCATCTTTTAGAAGATCATTTGAAATATCTTCGTATATTGTCGATTTTGTGAAGCCGTAAAAAATAAAAGATAAAACAATTATAAAAACAGAAGTAGCATATATAAGCTTTTGATAAAATTGCTTATATATACTTTTTTGATTCAAAAGTCTAACTTTTATTGAGTTTTAGTATCATCTTTTGGAGGATAGCAAAATCTGTATCCTCTTCTTCTTATTGTTTCAATTGTAGCAATATTTAATGGTTTATCCATTTTTTGTCTAATTTGATTTATAGCAACTTCAATTACATTTGGAGTTACAAGTTCTGGTTCTTCCCAGATAGCATCAAGCAATTGTTCCTTTGAAACTATTTGATCTCTGTGTCTAGCTAAATGAGTTAAAACTTCAAAAGGTTTACCTTTTAATTCTATTTCTGTTCCATCATAGATAATTTTTTCTTCATCAGGATTAATAGATAAATTTTCAATTTCTATTACATTTGTTCCACCAAATCTTAATCTACATTCAATTCTTGCAAGTAAAATGTCAAAATCAAATGGTTTTTTAATATAATCATCAGCACCAGCTCTTAAAGCTTTTATTTCGCTCTCTTTATCTTCTCTTGCACTTACTATTACGATAGTTGTTCTACCACTTCTGTTTTTTACAATTTTAGTTAATTCTAGCCCATCACCATCTGGAAGCATCCAGTCAGTTAAAACTAAATCATAATTTCTAATATCGATAAAATACTCAGCATCTTTAAAATTTTCTGCGATATCTACTTGATATCCACAATCTTGAAGTCCTTCTTGAAGGGTTCTATTTAAAGTGCTTTCATCTTCTACTATTAATATTCTCATATTCTGTTTCCTTAAAACCTAACCTTAAAGTTAAGTTAACTTTTATTTTCTTTGAGCGGGATTATAACATAAATTTAGAGAAATTTAAAGAGTTTTTAAGCTAAATTTTAAAATTTCCTTTTTCGCAAGGAAAACGGTATAAAATTTTTGATACAATAAGAAAAATTTTTAAAAAAAGGTAAGAAAATGATAAAACAAAAAAATATTATGTTTTTGAGCAAAAAAAAGATAATCGGTGCAGTAGTGGCTTTAGCTATTTCAGGTACGACTTGTATGGCTTATGATAAAATTTATGCTGTTGTAAATGGAGATAATATTACACAACAAACAATAGCAATAGCACTTAAAGATCCAAAAGTTAAATTTGACACTCTTCCAGAAGAAACACGAAAAAATATTTTAGATAGAATTATAGAGCAAAAGCTTTTAGCACAAAAAGCTATAACAACAGATGCTGTAAATGATGATTCTTATAAACAAACTTTAAAAAGTTTAAAGCAAGATTTAGCATTACAGGTTTGGTTACAAAGAATAAGTAAAGAAATTAAAATTTCCAAAAATGAATTAAAAAGTTTTTATGATAAAAATAAAAAGCTTTTTAAAGTACCTGCTCAGCTAAAGGCTAAGCATATTTTAGTTTCAACACAAAAAGAAGCAGAAGAATTAATTGAAATTTTAAATAAATCTAATAATCTTAAATCAAAATTTATAAAACTTGCAAAAGAAAAATCAACAGGACCATCTGGCAAAGATGGCGGAGAGTTGGGATGGTTTGCGTTAGATAAAATGGTACCTGAATTTAGTAGCGCAGCAAATAATTTAAAAGTTGGAACTATTACAAAAACTGCTGTAAAAACACAATTTGGCTTTCACATAATTTATTTGGAAGATAGAAAAAAAGAATCAACTGCTAAGTTTGAAAATGCTCAATTTCAAATTAGTCAACAAATCAGTAAAGAAAAATTTATAAAACATGTACAAGCAATTGTCGATGATTTAAAGAAAAAAGCAAAAATTACATATAAATAAATAAAAAATAAAAGGTTTTAAAATGGGCGTATTAAAAATTGTAGAAGCAGGTGTTTTAACAGGAGAAGAAACTAAAAAATTATTTGAATATGCGAAAACAAATAATTTTGCAATTCCAGCAGTTAATGTAGTAAATACGGAGTCTGTAAATGGTGTACTAGAAGCTGCATCAAAAATAAAATCACCTATAATTTTACAGTTTAGCAATGGCGGAGCTCAGTTTTATGCAGGTAAAGGATGTCCTGCTTCTGATGCTTCTATTTTAGGCGCTGTAAGTGGGGCTTTACATATTCATATGATGGCAAAAGCTTATGGCGTTCCTGTTGTTTTGCATACAGATCATGCAGCAAGAAAACTTTTGCCTTGGATTGATGGTTTGTTAGAAGCTGGAAAAAATCATTTTGAAAATACAGGTCGACCTCTGTTTAGTTCTCATATGTTGGATTTAAGTGAAGAAAGCTTGGAAGAAAATATTGACACTTGTGTTGAATATTTCAAAAAAATGGCAAAACTTGATATGATGATAGAAATTGAGCTGGGAATTACAGGAGGAGAAGAAGATGGGGTTGATAATTCTGATATAGATAATGCTTTGCTTTATACTCAACCAGAAGAAGTGGCAAGTGCTTATGAAAGATTAAAAGAAATTAGTCCAAATTTTACAATAGCCGCTAGCTTTGGAAATGTCCATGGTGTTTATAAACCAGGTAATGTTGTATTAACTCCAAAGATTTTAGATAATTCTCAAAAATATATTGAAGAAAAATATTCAACTTTAGTAAAACCTGTGAATTTTGTATTTCACGGAGGTAGTGGAAGTACAAAAGAAGAAATTAAAGAAGCCATATCTTATGGTGTAATTAAAATGAATATTGATACAGATACTCAATGGGCATTTTGGGATGGTGTAAAAAACTTTGAGGCTAAAAATCGTGATTATTTGCAAGAACAAATTGGAAATCCAGATGGTGATGATAAACCAAATAAAAAATTTTATGACCCTAGAAAATGGCTAAGAGAAGGACAAGTGTCTTTAACAAATAGAGTTATAGAAGCATATTCTGATTTAAATTGTTTGGATAAAAATTAATAAAATTAAGTAGTGGACAATTCCACTACTCTTCTACGCTAACTATACAGTTTGGTAAAATATTAGGCTTTGATATTTTTAATTTTAGATTTTTAATATCATATTTTGAGTTTAATTTTTTGCGAATGAAAATAATAGCATCTTCTATAAGTTTAAATTCTTTTTTAATCATGGTTCTTTCAATAAATTTAGTAATCTTACTGTAGTCTATAAAGTTTGATTTAGTATAAAAATATTCAAAAGAAACATTTATAATTACTTTTTGTTTTTTCTTTCTTTCAATCGGCAAAATACCAATAATGCAATTAAAAGCTAAGTTTTCTATATTTATTTTTAACATATTTTAGACTACTTTTTTTTCTTCACCTTTTATAAGCCGAACAATATTTGGAATATGTTTATAAAAAATAATAAAAGTAATAATATAAATTGGTGCATTTGATCCAACTTTAAGACCATTTTCCAAAATAATTACAGCACCTACAACTCCTAACAATCCAAATAAAGAAGATAAAGAGGATACTTTTAAAACTTTTGCACAAAAAATCCATACGACTACACCTATTAGTGTTGGAATTGGAATAAGAACCAAAAAAGCTCCAAGTGCAGTTGCTACTCCTTTTCCGCCTTCAAAATTTAGATATAAACTATAACAATGTCCCAAAACAGATAAGACTGCTAGAGCCCATAATGTTTCAACACTTATGTTACAAGCCATAGCTATTAAAATTAAAATAGCACCTTTTGACACATCTAAAACAACAGTAGCGATTCCTAATTTTTTTGCCAAAGCTGGATTGGTTTGCTTAACTACTCTTAAAACATTTGTTGCACCTATGCTGTGACTTCCTGAATCTTGAACATTAACTCCAGCAAATTTTTTAGCAAGAATTAAACCAAAAGGTATAGAGCCTATTAAATAAGCCAATATGTAAAGTTGTATATTTGTGTTTAAGAAAAAATCCATTGAATATCCTTTTTAATCTATATTTTGTGTTTAAGTTTTTAAATTTAAGTGATTATAACCAAAAATTAGTTATATTTTTATTTCAATAAAATTTAAGGTCAAAATATAGTGAATATAAAAGAAGAGATTATAAGATTAAAAAAAGAGCTAGATGTAACAATTGTGGCACATTTTTATCAAAAAGATGAAGTTTTTGAGATAGGTGATATTGTCGGCGATAGTTTAGAATTGGCTAAAAAATCTATGAAAGTTAATACAAAAAATATAATTTTTTGTGGTGTTAGTTTTATGGGAGAAAGCGTAAAAGTTTTAGCACCTCAAAAAAGGGTCTTTATGCCAAGAGTTGCTTGTTGTGCAATGGCAGAGATGATTGATGTAGGATACTTTAATGAAAATTTAAAAATTTTAAATGACGCAGGTATTGCAAATGATGATATTTTGCCAATTACATATATAAATTCGTCTGCTGCTGTTAAGGCTGCTGTTGGAAAAATGGGCGGATATGTTTGTACAAGCTCAAATGCATTTAAAATTATTGAAAAAGGTTTGCAAAGTGGTAAAAAAATATTTTTTGTTCCAGATCGTTGTTTGGGTCAAAATTTTGCAAATCAAATTGGACTTAAATCAGCAGTTATAGGAATAGATAAAATTGAAGATGTAAAAGAATCTGATATTATTTGTTACAATGGATTTTGTTCTGTTCATCAACTTTTCACGCCAGAAGATGTTGATTTTTATAAAGAAAAATATCCTGATATTATAGTTGCTGTTCATCCAGAATGTGATGTAAAAGTTGTGCAAAAAGCTGACTTTGTGGGATCAACTTCACAACTGATAAAATATATAACGCAAGATTTATCTATAGAGCAAAAAGTTGTTGTTGGTACTGAATTTAATATGGTAAGTAGACTTAGAGAAAAAAATACTTATGTTCTAAGTTCTACGAAGCCAGAATGTCCAACAATGAATGAAACGACACTAGAAGATGTATATAAAACTTTAAAATCAATAGAAAACAAAACTTTTGAAAACGAAATAATAGTAAGTGATGATGTAACAAAATATGCTAAAATAGCATTAGAAAAAATGTTCGAGGTTTAATAAAAATGGCAATAAATATAAGAAAATTTGTAAAAAATGCAGTTTTAGAAGATAATGGTCGTGGGGATTTATTTTTTGATATAGCTCCAAAAGGTAGATTTACAGCAAGAGTTGTAGCAAAAGATGATGGTGTATTAGCAGGTGTTAAATATGCCAGAATTTTAGCAAGAACAGAAAAATTTGATTGTAAATTTTTAATAAAAGATGGCGAAGAGGTTAATAAAGGCGATGTGATAGCAGAGCTTGAAGGAAAAGCCTCTGTTTTATTAAGTAGTGAGAGAACATTTTTAAATCTTTTGCAACACGCATCAGGAATAGCTACAAGTGCTAGAAGATATTCTGATCTTCTTAAAGGAAGTAGCGTCGTACTTCTTGATACAAGAAAAACAAGACCACAACTTCGAGACTTTGAAAAATATGCCAGTAGAGTTGGTGGAGCGATCAATCATAGACTTGGACTTGATGACTGCTTAATGCTTAAAGATACTCATTTAAAAACAATAGTTGATTTAAAAGAATTTGTTAAAATAGCAAGAAAGAGAATATCTTGGGTTACTAAAATCGAAATAGAATGTGAAACTTTTGAACAATCGGTTGAGGCAATGGAGGCGGGTGGAGATATCATAATGTGTGATAATATGACACCAGAGCAAATTAGAAAAGTATCAGATTATAGAAAAGAACATCATACGCATGTGTTATTAGAAGCTAGTGGAAACATAACGGAAAAAACAATACAAAGTTATTTGACAAGTGGAGTTGATGCAATAAGTAGTGGTTCTATAATTCATCAAGCTACTTGGTTGGATTATTCTATGAGGTTTGATTAATTAATTTTTTAAACCAAAATCCGATATACTCTCACAATAAACAAAACAAAAAAGGATACCAAAATGATAACTATTATCAAAAAACCTATGAGAGAGAGAGAGAGAGCAACCCCTTAGCCAACTTTGCAGTTTAAGTGAAAAATTAAAAATTAAAAGTGAAAAATCTTTTTTTTCAAAACTTTCACTTTTCATTCTTCACTTTTCACTTTTCATTATTTTGACTGGTTGTGGTGGCGGAGGAGGAGGTGGCTCATCCTCTTCTTCAAGTGTATGTCAAGCGAACTCTAAAAATGGGCAGATAAAAATCTAAAATTGTTACACT
>JAOZVJ010000103.1:0-1488 GCA_029938215.1 Arcobacteraceae bacterium
ATATAGATGCAATAGCAGAACTTCATAAAAAGAGATTATTAACTAAAGATGAATTCCAAGTAGCTATGGATGGTGTAAAAGAAAATGATAGTGCAAGAGATTTAGATGATGGAACTATTAAGCATATACCTGACTTTACTTCTAAATATGGAATTGAACAAGCTACTGGTGTACAGTATATATGGAGTTCGACTAAATATGGTAAGCAAGATGAAGATGACAATAGATTTTTACTGGGTGGTTCTCGTGGCAACGGAGTCAATGCAGGTTCTCGGACTTCGAATTGGGACCTCTATGTTTGGAATTCGAGCTGGAGCATTGGTTGTCGGTTCGCTTGTGACCACTTGATACCTGTAAAGAGTTCGTGAAAACGAACTTTGGGCAAGGAACAAAAATGCAAAGTAAAAAAACATCAATCATAGAAATATTAACAAGTACTGCTATAGGATTTATAGTGTCGCTTATATTAGTAAATTTGGTACTCCCTTTGTATAATTTTGATGTAAAACTAGGTCAGAGTGTGGGAATAACTATTATTTTTACAATAGCAAGTATTGTTAGAGGGTATGGAGTAAGAAGATTGTTTAATTGGTTGCATTGTAAAGAATACATACAGGGAGTTAGATGAAAAAAGATATTAAAGTAGACTACAAAGATTTACCAGCTGATCAAAGAATTTCTATTTGTTCAATTTTGAGAAAAAACAAAATAGCGACAGCAAAAAGAGGAAAAATCAATCTAGTAACCCAAGAGCATTTGAAAAAAGCATTAAGAAATGTTTTAAATATAAAGCCAAAAAACAAAAGAGAAAAAGTAAGAAAATTTCAAAGAGCTAGAAATATTTTAAACTGGATAAGAGTTTTTGATGGAGAGAAAAGAATTAGTCGTAAGACTGGAGAAATGTCAAGAGCTTCATTATTTTTTGGTTTTTCAGATTGTCATTTTGCAGTGATAAAAAATCAATCTCCCAAAGTTTTTAAATATATAGAGGATTTAGGAAAAGGAAATTTAATAACAGGATACGCACTATATAAAAAAGAGGGAGAAAATCTTTTAAATGAAGTAAGAGATATAGTCACAGAACTTTACAACAATAGTAAAAAAGGCTTTAGTATTTATAATTTTAGTAGATATCTCCATAAAAAAGGCATTTATGGACACTGGGGAAGTTTCCAGACTCACACTCAAAATATTTTTGCAGAGCGTGAAGAGATATTGTATTTTGAAATACGACCTAGATACGGGAAGATAATAAAAGCTTTTGAAAAATATAAAATATTGGGAAACAGAGAATAGATGGCAAAGAAAAAACCAATTAAAGTTATTAGAGAGTGTACAACTTGCACAAGTTCCTATATTCACAAAATTGGATTATGTTGCAAAATAAGAACAAAAGAACAAAATAATCCAACACCATCTTCAATAGTAGATAAAGAAGAGTGTGGGTTTTATGTAAGAAAGAAAAATTATGAGTAGAAAAAAAATATC
>JAOZVJ010000103.1:1588-5666 GCA_029938215.1 Arcobacteraceae bacterium
AGAAGAGTGTGGGTTTTATGTAAGAAAGAAAAATTATGAGTAGAAAAAAAATATCAAAAGAACTTAGACAAAAATTAAAAGAAAAATATAATTGTAATTGTGGATATTGTGAAACACCGCTTAAAGACAGATTTCACATTGACCATATTAAACCATACCATAATGATGGAGAATGTGAAGAGAATAATTTGATAGCAGTTTGTATATCGTGCAACTTGCAAAAAGGGGGTATGCCTTTAGAAGATTTTAGAGATTTTATAGAAGATAAACTTAATCAGCTTAAGTTGGTAGCAAATTATGAAATTGCAAAAAGATATGGGCTTTTAGAAGAAAAACCAAAAAAGATAAAATTTTATTTTGAAAGGATTAAAAAATGAAAATAGAAACAAAATATGCGACTGAAGATGAAGTGTATATTCTCTATAAAGATCAAGTAATCAAAGGGACAATAAATAAAATAAAAATAGAAGCAACCTTTGAAGCGACAAATGTTAAATATGAACTAAATGTAAAAGACAGAAAAACACCAATTGTTGCAACGGAAAAAGAATTATTTTATGATATTGACAGCTTGTTGGAAAAAATAAAAGAAAAATTTGAAAAGGAGAATAACGATAATGATAACATCAATTAATACAGCAATGATGATGAATGGAAATAATAGACTAAGAGTACCAGCTGTTCCAAAAGAGTTTTATTGTGAAGAGAAGAATATGGTATTTAATGAAAAAAATATTAAAAGAATTGCTTGTGAATATAATTTAAAATATACTTTGGATTATTTAAAAGCAACTGTTGTATTTATGGAAAGGATATAAAAATGAGCAAGATAATAGGAGGAAGCAAAATAGAGCATAAGAGATACGGAGAATCAATAGTTGTTGAAATAAATGATTTAGGATATATAATCGAAATTGAAAATACAAAAGGTAAAATCCAATTAGCAGCTGATAGTGGAGTAACTTTTAATAGACTATTAGAAGATGACAAAAAGCAGCTTGAATTGAAAGAATAAAAATGTTCACAAACCTATCACAACTAAAAGACCAAATAGATATCGTAGATATTTTAAGCAACTCAATAGAGCTTAAAAAGTCTGGTGCAAACTTTAAAGCTTGTTGTCCTTTTCATGGAGAAGATACTCCTAGCTTTGTAGTTTCGCCAACGAAACAAATATGTCATTGTTTTGGTTGCGGATATAGTTCTGATACAATTGGATTTGTCCAAGAGTATAAAAAATTATCTTTTGCGGAAGCTATTGAAGATATCGCAAATGATTTAAATTTTACTCTTGAGTATGATAGCACACAACAAAAAAAAGATTATAAGTCAATATTTGAGAGTGTTAATTCACTTTATATAAAAAGTTTACAAGATGATAATTTGAAATATTTACTTGATCGTGGAGTTACTAAAAAAAGTATTAAAACTTTTGAAATAGGATATGCTGGAACCAGTCAAAGTCAAATAGAATTTATGAAACAAAACTTTTTAAATATGAGTGATGCAATTGATGTGGCAATACTTGGTGCTGATAAAGATAAGATGTATTCAAGGCAGATTAAAAGGATAACATTTCCAATACGAAATCATACAGGAAAACTTATCGGTTTTGGTGGGAGAACTACTATAAATCACAATGCAAAATATATCAACTCAGCACAAACTAAATTGTTTGATAAGTCAAGAAATCTTTATGGATATAATATAGCAAAAGAACATATCTACAAAAAAGGCACGATAGTAGTAACAGAGGGTTATCTTGATGTAGTTATGATGCATCAAGCAAACATACAAACAGCAGTTGCTACTATGGGGACTGCTTTGACTGAGCAACATTGTATTATGATTAAAAAGATTGGTTGTAGGGTGCTACTTTGTTATGATGGAGATAAGGCTGGAAAAAATGCAGCTTTAAAAGCTAGTGTGCTTTTATCACAGCACGAAATAGATGGTGGGGTTGTATTATTTGAAGATGGAATTGACCCAGCTGATATGGTTGCAGATGGAAAAGTTGCAGAGCTAATAGCTATAATGAAAAAACCTATACCATTAATTGAATTTGCACTTCAAGTAATAGTTTTAAATTATGAGCTTACAAATCCGCACTTAAAAAATAAAGCACTTAAGGAGTGTGTAGATTTTCTTAAGAGTTTAAACAATCTATTAATAGCAAATGAATATAAGCAATATTTGGCAAATCTTTTAAAAATACAAGTATCGCACATAACTTTAGGGCAAACACAAATAGAGCAACAACCATCTTGTCGAACTCAACAAAATGGTAAAAAAATAAATCGTGCTGATGATAAAATACTTAAAACAATACTTGAAAATCCTGATTTTTTAGATATAGCAATGAACAATATGGATTATGAAGTTATGAGTACCAATCTAGTATTTGTAGATATAATAGATGGTAAAACAGATAGTAGTCTCTTGATACCTTTAAAGATAAGAGAGGATGTAATTATCTACAATAAAACTGATTTTATATCAGCTTGCAAATTGAAGCAAAAAAGTTTTTTAGAAGAGCAACTTAAAAAATTAAGCCAAAATACAGATGATGATGTGTTTTTGAAGATGGATAGGTTGCAGAAAAGAATTAAGGATGTGGGTTAAATGTGCAAGAGAAGTTATCTCTTGCGTTATGAGAACTGTAACTATTTTATAATAGCAAAAGTGATATTATACCAATGCTATTAATATGTAGCCCAGTGTATGCAAATCGGTGGTAAGCATAATGTATCCTTAAAAAAAGATACCTCCGCCTCAACCTAACTACCTAACATAAAAAAACCTTGCTATTTCTAACAAGGTCTTTTTAATTCTTAATAAAAAGAATACTAAATGCCACCGACATTTGCACCCGAAGAACTACTTCGTTGGATGAATTATATCAAATTTTAGATATTATATCAAGTAATATAGATATATGAAAAGTAGATAAACGGATTAACGGGTTTTAAAGGTTAATTTGTTTATACTTTTATAACGGAATAACATATAAGGATTAGAAATTGAGTGATGATATAAAAGCACAAGGGGTAGCAAATCCCTATGTACCTATAAGCTTAAGATTTTATAGCAAATATCATATAGATAAATGCTATAAAAATATAGCCTATAAAATGTATGCTAAGTTCGGTCATAAACTTAGCCTTTCAAGCTTTCTATCCACAAAACCCAACCAAACAACCATAAAAAAACCTACCACTCTAGGAGTAGTAGGTTTAATTATTGCTTGAAAGTTAAATCATGACCGATTATACTTACAACAAGAAGCTACCTTGTGTAGCACAATTATAAATAAATATCACTTAAATAAGGATTAATTGGTGAAAGATGAAGAAAATATAAACATAGTTAAAAGAGTTTGTAAAGAGCTTGGATTTACATATAAACAACTTGGAGAGAAGATAGGGTATAGTGAGGGAGCTGTAAATAACTCATCAAGAAATAAAGTAAGTAAATCTATGACAAAAGCCATAGAACTATATATTGAAACAGTCAGTCAAAAAAAAGAACTTAATAAATTGGAAAACTTAAAAGATATTCTAAAATCACTCATAAAAGACTAATTTATGGTTAAATTTATAAAATAAACCATAAATTATTATAAACTACTTGACATTAACCCTAATTAATGTTATTATTCTTTTATCTAACCACGAATAGTGGTAATAAAAGGAAAATAAAATGCAAGATTTAATTCAAATCACAAAATACGAAATTGGTACTCAAGAGATAAACTCAGCAAATGCTAGAGATATACATAAAGGTCTTGGAGTTAAAACAAGATTTGATATGTGGATAGATAGAGCAATTAAAAAATATGATTTTAGAGAAAATGTAGATTATGTAGTTATGCTCAAAACTGTGCATAACTCAAAAGGTGGCAGAAAAGCTAAAGATTATATTGTAACAATGGATATGGCAAAAGAACTTTCAATGCTAGAAAACAATGAACAAGGAAAAGTATGGAGAAAGCATTTTATACAGGCTGAAAAAAAGTTAATAGGACAAAATCAAAACATCCAACCATTTATGGTGCAACTACTAGAAACAAATCAAGAAA
>JAOZVJ010000104.1 GCA_029938215.1 Arcobacteraceae bacterium
GTTTTAGCAAATGAGCAAGTTGAAGATGGATGTTGTTGGAGATGTGATAATGAAATAGCCTTAAAAGAGATGCCTGGATATTATATAGCTATCACAAAATATGCACAAGAATTGCTTGATGATTTAAGAGATTTAGAAGGATCTTGGCCATCACAAGTAATTACTATGCAAGAAAATTGGATAGGTAGAAGTGAGGGGCTTGAATTTGATTTTGAATTAAGTGAAAAATCAAAAGAAAAGCTTGGAAATAAATTTGATAAGTATAAAGTTTTCACAACACGACCAGATACTATTTATGGTGTAAGTTATTCGGCACTTGCTCCTGAGCATGATATAGTAAAATATTTAATTGATAACAATCTTTTAAATGAAGATAAAATCAAGCAAATCAAAGATATGCAAAAAGTGGGTGAAAGAGATAGAGCAACTGAAGAAAAACTAGGTTTGGATTTGGAAATAACAGTGATTCATCCGCTTACAAAAAAAGAAGTTCCTGTTTGGGTTGCAAATTTTGTATTAGTTTCTTATGGTGGCGGTGCTGTTATGGCGGTACCTGCTCATGATCAAAGAGATTTTGAGTTTGCTAAGAAATATGATTTGCCTATAAATGTAGTCATTAAAAATGATACAGATATGTCAGAAGCATTTACTGGTGAAGGTAAACTAGTAAATAGCGGTAAATATGATGAGCAAAAGAATAGTAAAGTTAAAAAAGCAATTATATATGATTTTGAACAAGAAAGCTTGGGCAAAAAACAAATCAATTTTAAATTAAGAGATTGGGGAGTTAGTAGGCAAAGATATTGGGGAGCACCAATTCCTTTTATTCATTGTGAAAAATGTGGATTGGTTCCTGAAAAATCAGAAAATTTGCCAGTGGCACTTCCAGAAGATGTTGAGATTACAGGAGAAGGAAATCCTCTTGATAATCATCCAACTTGGAAACATTGTGTTTGTCCAAAATGTGGAGAAAAAGCTATAAGAGAAACAGATACTCTTGATACTTTTGTTCAGTCTTCTTGGTATTTTTTAAGATATGCTACAAACCCTGAAAAATGGGAAAATACAGGAATTGACAAAGAAGATAGCGATTATTGGATGGATGTTGATCAGTACATAGGCGGTATTGAGCATGCTATTTTACATCTTCTTTATGCCAGATTTTTTACAAAAGCTTTAAATAAATTAGGATACACAAATTCAAAAGAGCCATTTAAGAATCTACTTACTCAGGGTATGGTTTTAAAAGATGGTGCAAAAATGTCAAAATCAAAAGGAAATGTAGTAGATCCAGATGCTATTGTTTCAAAATATGGAGCAGATACAGCAAGATTGTTTATGATGTTTGCAGCTCCTCCAACCAAAGAACTAGAATGGAATGATAGTGCTGTTGAAGGTGCTTATAGATTTATCAGAAGATTTTATGAAGCAAGTGTTGAATTAAAAGTTAAAGGCTGGAATTCTATTGATTTGATAAATCATAAAGATTTAACAAAAGATGAAAAATTAGCTCGTAAAAAAGTATATGAAGCGTTACAAAAAGCAAATGAAGTTATGAATAAAACTTATGCATTTAATACTTTGATAGCTTCTTGTATGGAAGCTTTAAATGCTTTAAATAATCAAGACAATGAAAATATTTGGCTTGAGGGTTATTATATTATGACAAATATTTTAGAACCAATTATTCCTCATACTTGCTGGGAAATAGCATCGACCTTATTTGAAAGAAAAAATTTTAATGAAATTTTGGAAATTAAAAAAGAAGTTTTTGTTTTAGATAGTATAGTTTTAGCAGTAACTATAAATGGTAAAAAAAGAGCAGAAATTGAAGTGTCCCCAAGTGCTACAAAAGAAGAAATTTTAGAGATAGCAAAAGCACAAGATAATATAAAAAAATGGATAGATAATAAAGAAATAATTAAAGAAATTGTTGTTCCAAAAAAACTTGTAAATTTGGTAATCAAAGGATAAGTATGAAAAGATTGTTATTATTATTTTTCATTTTTCATTTTTCATTTTTCATTTTTTCTGGTTGTGGATATAAGCCAACTTCACATTATGCAAAGCATGAAATAAATGGCAAAGTATATGTAAAATTAAATGTAGATATAGATAATGCAACAAATTCTGTTTTGGTTAAAGATGCTGTAAATGAAATGATAATAAATCAGTTTGGTGCATCTTTAACTTCAAATGAAAATATAGCAAATACAATAATGGATGTTTCATTAGGTTCGGTTTCTCATGCAACTTTACAATCTGACAGTCAAGGTTATGCAAAATTATATAGGACAAGTGTCAGCATAAGTTTAAATTATCACAATAAAGATGCAAATGTTACAAAATCTATAAGTGTAAGTGGTAGTTATGATTATTCTGTGGATGAGGACTCATTAATTACTGATGCTAAGAAGAAAGAATCTGTAAAAGTAGCTGCTCAAAAAGCTTTAAGTGAAGTATTTTCAACAATAGCTGTGCAATCTTTTAAAAAAGATGAAGAAATAAAAAAAGAAGATAAATAAATTTCTTGATGTTAAAATCTTTTTTAAATAAAAAAACTCTTTTTTATAACAAAATTGATTATGCTGTCATATCAGAAGCTTGGAATATTTTAAGTGATTTTGTGAATTTGCCATTTGTTATTCATATCGTAGGAACAAATGGCAAGGGAAGTACTGGAAGATTTTTAGCACATATATTATCTCAAAATGGTTATAAAACGCTTCACTATAGTTCTCCTCATATTATAAATTTTAATGAAAGAATTTGGATAAATGGAAATGATTGTAGTAATAAAGAGTTAGATAAAACCCATAAAAAACTTTTAAAAATTTTACCTAAAAATATTATTGATAAACTTACTTATTTTGAATATACTACTTTATTGGCACTTTTGTTAAGTAACAATCTTGATTATATTGTTTTAGAAGCTGGACTTGGCGGTGAATTTGATGCTACAAATGTAGTAAAAAATGATTTAACTTTGATAACTACAATAGGACTTGATCATACAGAATTTTTAGGTAATACTATACAAAAGATTGCAAAAACAAAAATGAGAAGTTGTAATAAAACTTTTATTTTAGGAAAACAAATTTATAAAAAAGAAGTTTTAAAAGCAAAAAATAAAGTATTAAATCAAAAAAATGAAATTAGACTTTCTAAATTTTCTAATAGTTTAAATATAAATCTTCCAAAATATTTAAAAGATAATCTTGATTTGGCGTTAAGTGCTATTGTTTTTTTAAAAACTAAAAATAAAAAACTAAAAATAAAAAATTTAAAATTACCAACAGTCTTTGGTCGTTGCCAAAAAATAGCAAAAAATATAACAATAGATGTTGGGCATAATCCTTTGGCTGCTAAAGTTTTATACAATGAATTTAATGGACAAAAAATAATACTCATATATAATAGTTACAAAGATAAAGATATAAAATTGGTTTTGAAAATTTTAAAACCAATTATAAAAGAAGTGCAAATAATATCAATAAATGATAAAAGGATAATTAATACAAACAATTTAATTTCTATTTGTAATGATTTAGATATATCTGTAAAAAAATTTGGTAAAATAAAAGAAAAAAACAAATATCTTGTGTTTGGTTCGTTTAAAGTTGTTGAAGAATTTTTAAAAAGAGAAAAAATTGAAAAATAGATTAATTATAACTGTATCGGATGTTAATAGTACAAAAACATATAATCTAAATAAAATTATTAAAAAAACTATTTTTTTTACTGTGATTATTGTTGTTTTGATTATGGCTATAAGTTTTTGGGTAATATCTTCTTTAAATAATAAAGTTGGTAATTTATCAGAGCAAAGACAAAAACTAGAAGTTCAAAATAAACTTTATGGTATGAAAATAAAAGATAAAATAAGTGATATTGAAGCATTGGGTAGCACTCTTAAAGAAATAGAAGAAATTATAGGCGTAAAAAAGAATGACACAGCTTCTTTAATTCAGCGTGCAACTTTGGCAAAAATAACTTCTGCACAAAAACAATTTATGTTACAAACAATACCAAACGGAAGCCCACTAAAAGAGACAAGCATAACAGCAAAATTTGGATACAGACTTCATCCTATTACAAGAAAAAAGCAGTTTCATAAAGGTGTAGATTTACGAGCTAAAAGAAAAACTAAAGTATATGCTACTGCTGATGGTGTTGTAAAATTTGTAAGGACACGAGTTCATGGCGGTTTTGGTACTATGATAGTTATGACACACAATTATGGTTTTGATACACTTTATGCACATTTAAATAGAACTTTAGTTAAAGTTGGTGATGTAATTAAAAAAGGTAGTGTAATAGCATTAAGCGGAAATACTGGTACAAGTACTGGTCCTCATTTGCATTATGAGATACATTATGCAAATAAAGTTGTAGATCCAAAAGATTATCTTAGATGGAATTTGCAAAATTATGATAATATTTTTAAAAAACAAAGGAGAGTTGAATGGGAATCTTTGGTAAATCTGATGGAAAGTCAAACGCAACATCTAGTAGTGCAACAATAATAAGCGAAGGTACTTTTGTAAGAGGAGGTATAGATACGGCAGGTTCAATATTTATTGATGGTAAATTTGAAGGCGCAATAGCATCTGCTGACTCTTTGACCATTGGAAAAACTGGTGAAGTTGTTGGTAATGTTTCTGCTACAACATTAACTGTAAGTGGATTGCTTGATGGAATTATAAATGCTGATAATGTTAATATTTTGGAATCTGGTAGAATACTTGGAAAAATGCAATATCAAAATCTTTCAATTGAGCAAAATGGTATATTTGAAGGTGAAGGAAAAATGAAAAATTCTACTTTTATTAGTAAATATAAAAGTATAGAAGAGCCTAGATTTCAAGAACTTATAGAAGAAACTATTCAAGAGGCTTAGAATATAATTGATATTCAAGAAAAACTTTATGGACTGTATCAACAAAAAGAACAGATAGAAAATGAAATTGTTTCTCTTGAAAAACAACTTCAAGAAGATTCTTTTAATCATTTTTCTTTAAAAGATGCCATTTATATAAATACTTCAAAATTATCGGATATTTTGCAAAATGAGTTAAAAAAACTAGCTACATTTGATAATCCTCAAATTAAAATTTTACAAAATTTACGAAAACCACTTTACAATACTCCAAAAGTTATAAAAGGATATGAGGAAAATAAAAAAGATTTTAGTTTAATGCTTCCTCGTGGATTGATGAGAGGGGTTATTGAATTATTTAAAGACAATCAAATTAAAAATAGTTTTGATGATAAAAGATTTTTCCAAAAAGAGATTTTTCCAAAAGTAAAATTTATATTAAGAGATGAACAAAATAAAGCAATAGAACAAATCAATAAAAAAGATTTCTGTATGTGTGTAGCTCCTCCTGGATTTGGAAAAACTCTCCTTGGCGCTAAAATGATTGAAATACGACAAGCTAATACTTTAATAATAGTAAATAAAAATATGCTACTTGATCAATGGATTGATAGATTTGTAGAGTATTTTGAATTTGAAAAAAAAGATATAGGATTTTTAGGAAAAAGTAAAAATAAATTAAATGGAAAATTAGATATAGCAACAATGCAAAGTTTAAAAAATAATACTAAAATAATTAAAAATTACTCATTTGTAATAGTTGATGAATGTCATCA
>JAOZVJ010000025.1 GCA_029938215.1 Arcobacteraceae bacterium
TTTTGATAGTATATTATAGCATAAATTTCTTAAGTTTGGTTTTATATAGCTATAGATAGTGATTTGGCAAAACTTTATCAAGTTGAGACAAAAAGAATAAATGAGGCAGTTAAAAATAATATAGATAAATTTCCAGAAAATTTTTATTTTGAACTTACAAAAGATGAGGTTGAAATATTAAGGTCGAAAAATTCGACCTTTAAAGAAAGCTTAAAAAATAGAAAATATTTGCCAAAGATATTTACAGAACAAGGAGTATATATGTTAGCTACTATTTTAAAAAGTAAAATAGCAACAGAAATAACTCTTCATATAATACAAACATTTGCAAAACTAAGAGAATTTGCATTTAACTATAAAGACATAGTTATCAAACTGCAAGAGATGGAAAAATCTATACAATCAAACCAAAAACAAACTAATGCAAATACCAAGCATATTCAAACAGCATTTGAACTTTTATCTCAAATATTAGAAGATACAAAAAATACAGATAAAAATTTAATAGGGTTTGCTAGATAAAGTCATATATCATTGTTTTATCTAATTTTTATAAAGTATATAGTACAATCGCAACAATAAATTTAAAAAATAAACCCATTGTATAGTTTGGGACAAAAGAAGGAAAACAAATGGAAGGTAGATTATATACATTTTTAGGTTCACTTGGAGAATCTCTTGGTTATGGTGCGCACGATCAAGTATGGCTTATATTATCACACTTGGCTTTAACGGTTGCCATTGTATTTTTAGTGGCGCGTATGGCTACAAAGAAAATTCAATTAGTACCAACAGGAACACAAAATGTAATGGAAACATATTTGCAAGGAGTTGTTGGTATTGGAACTGATAGCATGGGAAAAGAAAATGCTAAAATTTATATGCCACTAATTGCAACTTTAGGCTTAGTAATTTTTGTAGCAAATATGATGGGTGTAGTACCAGGTTTTGAATCAGTAACAGGAAATATAAATTTTACATTATCATTAGCATTAATTGTTTTTGTTTATTATAATTATATTGGTATTAAGAAAAATGGTTTTATCAACTATTTTGCACATTTTATGGGTCCAGTAAAAGTTTTAGCACCTTTAATGTTTCCAATTGAAATTATTTCTCATATTTCAAGAATAATTTCATTGTCATTTAGACTTTTTGGTTCAGTAAAAGGTGATGATATGTTTTTAATGGTACTTCTTATGCTAGTTCCTTGGATTGCACCACTTCCTGGATTTTTCTTACTTACTGCATTTGGTTTTTTACAAGCATTTATTTTTATGATTCTTACTTATGTTTATATTGCAGGTTCTGTAATGATGGCTGAAGAAGACCACTAAAAAATAATTCAAAATGAAAAATGAAAAATTAGGACTTCTTTTTGAAGTCCTTTTTTTATAGACTAAAAATGCTTAAATATTTAATTACTGATCCAAAATATTATACAAATAATCCAATAATTTTTAAAGAAATTTTATCAAAAAGTCTATGCATTCCCACTCAGGAGAATGGGAACGAGTCTAGTATTGTAGATATGGCTTGTTTTAGAGATAAAATATCATCAAACAAAAAAGAATTAGCTAAAGCTTTTGTGTCTATTTGCAAAAACAATAATATTAAGACTATTTTAATAAATTCTGATATCTCACTTTGCTTGAAACTAAAAGCAAATGGAGTTCATTTAACTTCAAATCAATTTAATGAAATAAAAAAAGCAAAGAAAAATGACTTATTTGTACTTATTAGTTGTCATAGTGTTAAAGAAATAAAAAAAGCAGAAAAGCTAGGTGCTAATATGGTTACCTATTCACCAATATTTATAACTCCAAATAAAGGAAAACCAAAAGGTTGTGATAAACTAAAAAAAACAATTAATAATGCTAATATCCCAATAATCGCACTTGGTGGCATTGTATCTCAAAAACAAATAAAGCAAATCAAAGCTAGTGGTGCTAGTGGATTTGCATCAATTAGATATTTTGTCCATTAAAGGTTTTGCTGATGGATTTCTTATTTTTTTCAATTCCATATCTATAAATTTATAATTTTCTTGCTTTGTTTTAAAAGCTATTGTACTTCTATCTTTTAAATTATTTTTAATTTCGTAAATAAATAAGCCATTCTCTGACATAGCCAATCGTATTGGGGTTGCTATCGAATATGTTGTAATAATTGCATTTGTAGATAAAAGTTTATAAATATCAGCAAAATATTCTTTTGTCCATAATGATTTATTAACATCACTACTAAAAGCATCTTGATAAACTATATCTATATTAGATAAATTTTTTATATATTTTCTAGCATCACCATTAAAAACTTCTATTTTAATATTTTCATCTTTATATTTTGCAAAAGTTGGATTACTTTCTTGTATAAATATTTGTGATATTTCATCAATAATATATTTATATTGTAATAAATTTTTTGGATATTCAAAATTTTTAAGTGCCTGCAAAAGCTCCAAATTGAATTCTGGCGAATAAATATTTAATTTTATATCTAAATTATTTTTTTTAATATAATAAATCGTAGCTAAAGTGTTATATCCAAGACCAAAACAAATATCCAAGATATTTAATTCTTTCTTTTCTTTCTGATGATTTATGGCTGGTATTATATGCTTATATAAAGATTCATTTAATGCACCCTCTTTAACACTATGAAAATGTTGCTCAAATTCTTTTGAATAAAGAGTATTTGAGCCATCATTTGTTTTTATAAAATTTATTATTTGACCTTATATTAAAACTTTTTAACTACTTTTATCATGCTATAGTTATTATTATGTGTTTGTGTTTTGTACTCTTTTGAGTTAAAAATCATTTCAAAAACTATATTGTAATTTTCTACATAAGTTGTTTCTAAACCCAAAGTAATTATATTTTTATGATTAATTTTATCTACTGAGTATTGTGTGCTTCCATTTTTATTTTCTCCCTCAAGAAAAATATTTTTATTTATTTGTCTTCTCTCACCCATTGCATATAAGTTTAAAAAATTATTTATATCCGTATCAACACTTAATCCTAAACCATAATCAGTAAAAACATTACCAACATCTGCTACAAAATAAGGTTTAACTGTATATCCATCACTTTTAAAATTAAGCGGGTCATAAAATGATTTAAGGCTTATGTTATATGCAATACTTTTATGAACTTGAGTATCCCATCCTTTTTCTTTTGAAGCACCTATGATTTTATGGATACTATTACTTGATGATTTACCTTTGGCATTTTTCCCTATAGTTCCAATAGAAATTTTAAAATCATTTTGCAAATTATCAAACTGCACTTTTTTTGAAACACCAATATAAAGCCAAGCACCATAAGGATGTTCACCAGCAATTGGTATTGTAGTGTCTTTTTTCTCTGGAGTATAAATATCCTGACCCAAATAATAAGTTAAATCACTATTCGCTTTTTTATATGAGAATTCAAGTCCAGAAGTATAATCTTGATCCTTGCCAAATAAAGCATCATTTTTAAAAGACATTGAAAGCTCATCATAAAATTTTGCAAATAAACTTTGTTGAGTTAAGAGCAGAAATATTACTAAATATAGAGCTTTTTTCATTTTATATGCCTAGTTTTTTCATCTTCTTTTCACTTAAAAATAACTTAACATTATCCATAACCCCAACACCATTTTTTACTACATACTTGGCAGTCTTTTTTGCTAATTTTAAAGAGTGCATTTTATATGTACCACATTGGTAAACATTTAGTTCTGGAATTTCAGATTCTTTCTTTACCTTCAAAACATCCTGCATAGCTTTTTTAACTGCTTTTGCAACTACTTTTTCATCAGGAGTTCCAAGTAGGCTCATATAAAATCCTGTTCTACAACCCATCGGCGAACAATCAATTATTTCTACATCTTTTGAGTTTAGGTGATCCCTAATAAATCCTGCAAAAAGATGCTCTAAAGTATGGATACCACGCCCTGTCATTTTTTCTTTATTTGGTCTGTAAAGTCTAAGATCAAAGACACTAATTATCTCGCCTCTTTTTGTTTTCATCGTTTTTGCTACTCTTACTGCTGGTGCTATCATTTTAGTGTGATCCACCATAAAACTATCTAATAATGGCATATTTACCCCTTTTTGTTTTTATTTTATAAAGATAAAAAATTAGCTGTTAAATTTAACTAAAATCATCCCAGCAAATTTTTTATCCTTATAGTATTCAACTCTATATATATAACCTTTGGTATCAACTGAAAATCGCTTTGATATTTGAGATTTTTTTATTTTTATATCAGTTTCTTTTTTTGTCTTAGCTCTATACCCAATAACATTTATACGATAATCTTTATTATCTTTTACCAAAAATGTATCTTTTACATTAATAATTGTTCCAAATCTTATATTTTTTGTATTTCCATCAACTTGCATTTCAACCGTTTGATTAACGATATCATAATCTTGATAATTTGCTTTTAACTTTGATAAGCGTCTATTTCCATATTGTATCGTATAAACATTATTTTTTTTAATAATAGTAAGAAGTGGATTGCTTGCTTTAAAGTCAATTATGCCATCTTTTTTTACAGGGAAATAGTTTAAAATATTTCTAATTTTACTAAGAGGCAGATTTATTTTATTGTCATATATAGATATATAGATATCATTATTTATAGCATTATATACGCCATTTGGTGTTAATTTAAATTTTCTTTTAAACTCTATACCCATAATATCCATATATTTTTCAAGTGCCAAAAGATGATAATAAACTCTTTTATCTGTTGATAATTCTTTACTTGCTTCGTTTCCAAAAGCTGCTTTTCCTTGATTGATAGCAAAATATGTAAGAGTTTTTTCCATCTCCTTATCGCCATCTTTTGTTTTTGTGTTATGAACTGCATACACATCTTCATCTTTTAATAAATGCTTATTAACATGATTTACAACTTTAGCAGATATTTTTTCAAGATTTCCATACTTTGGTATATTTATATTTTTTTGGTCTATTACAGAACATTGACCCCATCTGTAAGGTGAATGTTTTTTATCAATATATTTTTTTCTAAAATATCCACTACCATCATGTAAATTTACTATTAGTTTTACTGAATCATTTTTTATATGATTTTTTATTCGTTGCACTGTTTCGTATTCAGGATCTTTTTTAGAAAGTGTTGCAAATTTTCTATTCATATCGCCATAAGGTCCACGATTTCTTTTAATAATACTATAAAAATTTAAATTTGGAATTACCCAAACTGAACCTTTTGTTATCTCATAATGAGTAGCAATAAGTGATGCAGATATAAATCCACCAGGCTCATCTCCTTGAATTCCACCCACTATTAAAAGAGTATTATTATCATCCACTTTACCTTTTTTTATAAGGTCAAAATTTAAAGTTTTATTTGCCCATAAGGTACTAGCCAAAAAGAAAATAAATAATAATCTAAATAACTTTAACATGCCACGGCTCATACCTTACCCCATCTTTATTATTTATTGTATATCTCATATCTATATAATTTAATTTTCTTAATTTTCTAAATTCTTCTGTTCTAGCAAATGAAGCCGTAAAGTTTTTATATCCCCAACCTTTTCGTCCAACATCAAAATCACTAATAGAATGATAAGTATAAGCAGGTGGTGCTATACTATGCGAAGCCAAACTAATATTGCCTTTAGTTTTATATATTTTATCAAGATATAAACTCATTTGCTTAATGACTCCCCTTACTCCAGAAGTTAAAGTAATTGTTTTTCCTATATCTCTTCTTAATCTTGTATAATCATTAAGAGGAGTACCTCTAAATAAATAATGCCCAGTATAAGGTATTTTTTTTACATCTTTTTTTGAAATTTTAGTATTAATATTAAAGCAAGTTTTTTCGCCATAAAAGCCATATTTGGCAGGGTCTTCATAAAATAATTCTTCAAAAAGAATCAACTCTTTTTGTGTAAATTTACCAATTTGAGAATAATTTCTAGCATAAAATAAAGCACTGTTTACAGAAACAATATTAAAATTACCAAAGCCTATATATCTTTTTAATCGTCTTAATCTATTTCTTAATTTAAGAAAAGTTTCCCAATCTTCTTTTTGAATAAAAATATCTTCTTTCGCTACAAATAAATCATCTGTTTCAACCAATCCATCAAGACCAAATAAATTTGATGCAACAAACGGTGATAATACTGATAAATTTAAAAAGTTTCTTCTATTCATAGTCGCTATTGTACCCAATTTGGCTTTAAATTGTCTATCTTGTCAATATAGCAATAATATTTTTATAAAATATTTCAAAATTAGGTAAATCTAACTTTCCATCTCTTTGTTTTTTGCCCCAAGTTGGTTCTGGGAAAAAACTATCATTTTCAAACCTTGCTTGAATATGAAAATGCACATGTGGCACATAATTTCCAAATGAAGCAATATTTATTTTCGTAGTGTTAAAGTAAGATAGCATTTCTTTTTCAATTACATCTAAAGCATTCAAAATGGAATCCTTTGTTTTTATATCACATTGACTAAATTCTTTAATCTTCTTTTGAGTAAATATTTTTAGCCAAGGGATTTCAAAAGGCTCAATTTCTATTTTTATTAAATCATTTTGATAGATTATTTTTTTTTCATTCATTTTTAAATTATCATTTTTATATGCTCATGGTCGCCCAGTAATTTATAAATTTCTTTTCTATCATCTTCATTGTGAACCAACATCTCAAGAGTATAGCTTTTAAATTTTCCACCTGTACTTTTTTTTGACGGTTTAATATCATGTTCTCTTTCTTCTAGTACTTCTTTGATGATATCTTGAATTGTTTGCTCATGGCGAATTACAATTTTATATTCCCAATTACAAGGATAATCTAATTCTAAAGTATGTTGATTTAAGTCAATCATCTACAATATTCACCACTTTTTCCACCAGATTTTTTTTCTAGCTGAACATTTTGAATTACCATACCCTTATCGATAGCCTTTACCATATCGTAAATAGTTAAAAGTCCGATACTAACACCAGTAAGAGCTTCCATTTCAACACCTGTTTGCCCAGATAATTTCGCAGTAACTGTTAGTTTAAACCCAGGAAGTTCATCTATTTGTTCTACATCACAATTTATACCTGTTAAAAGCAATGGATGACACATAGGTATAAGGTCGGGAGTTCTTTTTGTTCCTTGAATTGCTGCAACTACAGCAGTTTGAAGCACTGGACCTTTTTTGTTTTCATTGCTTACTACATTATCAAATGCATCTTGATTCATAGATATTGTTCCGCTGGCAACTGCCACTCTTGTTGTATTGTCTTTATCAGACACATCTACCATTTTTGGTCTAGCTGACTCATCTAAGTGTGTTAAATCCATATTTTATTGCCTTTTTAAATTTGATTTGGCATTATACTTAAAGTAGCATTAAGAAAGATTTATATATACTTCGCGTCCAAAACTAAAGCCAATAATTATATTTAAAAAATAATTAAATTTATGCAAGAAAGTGGGTGATGTACAAATGCCTGGTATTAAAGTAAAAGAAAGTGAATCGTTCGACGAAGCTTATAGAAGATTTAAAAAACAATGCGATAGAAGTTTAATCGTTACAGAAACAAGAGCAAGAAGATATTTTGAATCTAATCCTGAAAAGAAAAAGAAACAAAAAATCAATGCTAGAAAAAAAGCACTTAAAAAACTTTATATGTTAAGAAGATATGAGTCTAGACTGTAATCTTTAAAAAGCATTTTACATTAAAGGGAAGAGTTTTTACTCTTCCCTTTTTTTATGGAAATTATTATAAAATACAAAAAATATTAAATATAGGAAAATCAAATGCAATTTACAGCACCTTTAAAATCAAATAGTACAAAAATTTTACTTTTAGGAAGTGGAGAACTTGGCAAAGAAGTTATAATAGAAGCTCAAAGACTTGGAATTGAAACTGTAGCAGTAGATAGCTATGCAAATGCTCCAGCACATTTGGTTGCAAATAAGCATTATGTAATTAATATGAAAAATGAAAATGAAGTTTTGGATGTAATTAGAAAAGAAAATCCTGATTATGTTTTGCCGGAAATTGAAGCAATAAGTATTTCTGCTTTATTTAAAGCCGAAGAAGAAGGTTTTCATATAATACCAAATGCCGAAGCCGTAAATAAAACTATGAATAGAAAAAATATTAGGGTTTTTGCTTGTGAAGATTTAAAACTTCCTGCTAGTAAATATGAATTTGTAACAACGATAGATGGTCTTAAAAAAGCTTCTGAAAATATCGGTTTCCCTTGTGTAATCAAGCCAGTAATGAGTAGTAGTGGTCATGGTCAAAGTGTCGCAAAAACAGTGAATGATTTAGAAAAATCTTGGGAAATAGCAAAAGAAGCTAGAGGAGATGCTAGTGAATTAATAATCGAAGAATTTATATCTTTTGATTATGAAATAACTTTATTGACTGCTAGAAATGAAACAGGAACTACTTTTTGTGAACCAATAGGTCACATACAAAAGGATGGTGACTATGTGTTTTCTTGGCAACCAATGAAAATGAGCGAAATTGCAAAACAAAAATCTATAGATGTAGCACAAAAAATTACAGATGGTTTAGGCGGTCGTGGACTTTTTGGAGTTGAATTGTTTGTAAAAGGCGATGAAGTTTATTTTAGTGAAGTAAGTCCTAGACCACATGACACTGGAATGGTTACCATGATAACTCAATCTCAAAGTGAGTTTGCCTTGCATGTAAGAGCAGTGCTTGGATTACCTTTAGATTATATAGATTACGGATGTGGAGCAAGTGCTGCATATAAAGCCAAAAATGATACTTTTACTCCAATTATTGAAAGTGACCCAAGTATTTTTACTAAAAATTCATATCTTAGAGTTTTTGGAAAACCTCAAAGTCATATGGGCAGAAGAATGGCAGTTGCTTTAGCTTTTGATAAAAATGATAGTGAAATAGCGTTAGAAAATGCGAAAGAGTTGATTAAGAAAGTGTATGACTAGTCATACACTGAATCCATATCTAAGCTATCTACTTTTATCTCATCTAGTGATTCTACAGTTTCTTCATTAACTTCAGAACCTTTAAAGTCATAACGATCACTTGTGTAAAAAGTTTGCTCTCTAGCAAATTTTTTCTCTCTTTCTTCTTCTATTTTAATCTGTTTCTCTAGTCTAATTTTTTTCTTTTCTTCTTCACTTAAACTATCCGAAGCAAGTAGTAAAGAATTAATTATAAATACAAATGCTAAAATTTTTTTCATAAAATTTTTCCTTTTCTTGTTTTAATAGCGCAATTGTAGCAAAATATTACTTTGCAAAAGAAAAAAAATATATACTAATTTGAATTTAAGTGAATTTTAGTCTTATTTCATCAAAATCTGCCCTACAAATACCTTTGTTTGTAATAAGTCCAGTAATTAACCTAGCAGGAGTAACATCAAAACCATAATTTATGGCTGGTGAATTTTTTGGAGTAATCAAAACTTCTTTTATCTTTCCATTTTTATCGACACCTTTTATATATTTAACCTCATCTTCGCTTCTTAATTCAATAGGTATCTCTTTAACCCCGTCAATAATATCAAAATCAAAAGTTGAAGCAGGAATAGCAACATAAAACGGCACATTATTATCTTTTGCAGCCAATGCTTTTAGATAAGTTCCTATTTTATTTGCTACATCTCCCCCCGCACTTACTCTATCAGCTCCAGTTATTACCATATCAACTTGTCCATCTTGCATAAGATGACCACCAGTATTATCTGCAATTATTGTATGATTTATTCCGCTTTGAGTTAATTCCCATGCAGTTAAACTTGCACCTTGATTTCGTGGACGCGTTTCATCAACCCAAACATGTACATCTATACCTCTTTTTTTAGCCTCATAAATAGGCGCTAATGCTGTTCCTTCATCTATAACAGCTAACCATCCTGCATTACAATGGGTAAGAATATTTATTTTAGACTTGTTTTTTTTCTTTAAAATATCCTCAATAATATCACACCCATATTCTGCAATTTTTTGACTTTCACAAGCTTCATCATCATTTAACTTAATTGCAAATTTTAAAGCATCGTTTACTAAATCAGTTGAATCTTTAAGCTTATCCATCATCAAATCAACAGCCCACATAAGATTGACAGCAGTTGGTCGCGACTCTCGTATTTGCTTAGCTCTTAATTTTAATTCATCATAATTATCAACTTCCAAACAAGCAGTATATATACCAAATGCTGCAACACTTCCAATAACCCCTGCTCCTCGCACTGTCATATCTTTTATTGCTTTAACTATTTCATCTGTAGTTTTTAAAACTTTTGTCTCATACTCAAAAGGCAATTTTGTTTGATCAATTACCTCTAAATATTTATTTTTATTTAGCCATAAAGCTTTGTATTTTCCCTGCATTTTTATCTTTCTATTATCTCTATTATTTGTTCTATTGAATTTATAGAATCATATTTTAAAACAAATTCTCTAGCAATTTGTAATATCATTTTTTCAGCTTTAGCTCTTAAACCTTTATCTTTTATTCCTCTTATTTCTTCCACTCCAGCAACACCAAAAACTCTTCTTGCCATTTTACATCCTGCAAATCCAACGCTATCTCTTAAAATATTTGTTAAAAACTTACTTTTATATTTCTCTAAAGCTGAATCATCGATATATCCATCTAATATTAGACTAGAATTTTCCTGTGCATCCCAAAGGTCAAAGAATTTTTCATCAAACATTTTTAGCATTTCTTCTATCGTTTTAAGTAACCACTTTTTATATTCTTGGTCACCAGTTACTATATGGTGATGAACATAATTATTTACAAGATTTGACAGTAATGCACCTATATCAAATCCAAAAGGACCGACAAAAGCAAATTCTGGATCTATAACATAAGTTTCATCCTTATTTAACATAATTGAACCCGTATGCAAGTCTCCATGGATTAAAGCGTCTGTTTGTGTCATAAATTTATATTTTAATTCCAAAACCTTTTCTTTAAATTCCATATCATCAAACAGCATATTTGCCAAAGGATTATTTTTTACATTTTCATTGTCATTTGTTTCGTTTTCCATAAAGGCAAAAGTAAATACAAAATCTTCAGTCAATTTACACAATTCAACATTACCATTAAATTCATCTATAAGTTCTCTTTTGTCACAACTTTGAAGTGCCAAAGAAGAAGTATAAAAAAGCACCCTTGCCAAATAAGTAGAAATATGATCGCTAAAATTTGGATAGATTTTTTTATCAATCAAACCACCTCTTAAAATAATATGTTCATCAAGATATTGCATAACAACAACACTCATCTGCTCACTTGTATGATAAAGTTTTGGTATAAATTTAGATGTGATTTTTTTAAATTTTGTAAGTGCTCTAATTTCATAAGTCATTCTTTCACGGCTTAAAGGAAAATCTTCTCCGACGCACCGCAGATATGGCACTGCCTGCTTTACTATTAAAGATTTATTTTTATTTTGCAGGGAGCTAACAATATAAACGAAATTTAAATTTCCATCGCCTATTTCTTTAGCTTCAACTTCATCTGTTCCAAAATAATCTGCAATTTCTTTTATCTCATATATGTAATTTATTACACTATTTTTATTTAGTACTTTATATTTCATATTTTACCCTTGGCTTCTCATTTTTTGAATCATTTGCATTCTTAACATCATTTGATTTTCTCTAAATTCATCAGTCCAATATTCATTGAAACTCTTATTCATTTTTACAAATGATTCAAATGGTTCCATATGATTAATTGTAACATAAAACAATGATATAGTAACAACAAGAGCCATAATATGAGATGATGTAAATATCACTACTTTTTTTGATTTACCTTTTAAATAATTTTTAATTGGTTTAATATTGTAATAAATATGAATAACTCCGCCAACCATAAATATAAGCATAAAAATTAAATGTAAAGCCTGCCACTGCATTTTATCAAGTCCCAGCATTTCCCATTTTATCATCATAGACAATCTTCCAAAAGGCGATATAAAAAGCATAATGCCACTTAAAACCATAATAATAAAAGAATACAACATAACAAATGATGTAATTTTTCTAAACATAAAAATCCTTATTTTTATAATATTTTAAATTATTGTTCTACAATATGTCCAACAAATTTTGAATAATTATCCAAAATTTTTCCGCCTTTTCTAAAACCTAATCCACAAGCTTCATAAGCATAAAATACTCCAGCTTGATAATAATCACCGTTTTTGTCTTGCGGAAATTCTACATATTCTTGATAAATTGGTTTAAAATTTTCATATTCTCCATCAGTTTTTATATCTAATGAGTTATCGGCATTTATGATTGCTGTATTTGCGCCCTCTCTACCAAAACACATTTTTTCTACTTGCTTTTTATTTTCCAACGGCTCAAAAGAAGTTTCCAATAAAAGTGGATGGTTTGGATATAAATCCCATAAAATTTTCATCATTCCCTTGCTTTGAAACATCAAAGTATATGCAGGATTAACAATAATTGCTTTTTGATTATTTATAATTTCAGTCAATATTACCGCTAATTCGCCCTCATCTATCGCTATATCTTCCCAAGGAATAAGTTTAAACCAATATTCAAAATTTACCCCATCTTTACTAATGCCATCATCACTAAACTCAACTTTATCTACATATTCAAAATCAGTTTTATAGCCAATTTCAGTAGCAATATGTTGTAATAATTTCACAGTATTTTCATCTTCCATACTACCATCTACGGAAGAAAAAAGTATTTTAAAATCTAAATCTTTATAATGCTTTTCAAAATCCTCTATAGGAGTTTCTAAAGTTACAAATCTTTTAAAGTTATTTCCCAAAGCTTCATATAAAGAATTAAAAGCACTTGATTCTTCCAGTCCATTGTGTTTTAGCATTGCCCATTGAATAATTGCAGTTTCAAAGAGTGAAGTTGGAGTATCTGCATTAAATTCGATCAACTTAATAGGCTTACCATCAATACCACCAGCTAAATCAAATCTTCCATACAAATGCCAATGCACATCATCTTCCCAGCTTTTTTTAACAATCTCTACTAAATTAAAAGGGATATTTAACTCATGAAACAAATCATTTTCGATAACATATTCGCCAGCTTCACAAAACATATCGTATAATTCATTTGAAGCTTCATAATAAGCCTCTGCTTCATCTTCATTGATTATAACAATTTCATCTGCCACATAAGAAGTGTTATCATCATCAGTATGCCAATGAAATCCAATAGATTCTAAATATTCATTTGTTAGGGGTTTTAGTTTTTTTAGTTTCACTATTTATCATCCGCCAAAAAAACTTCGTGATCTTGTCCCACTACTTCTTTTGCTTCCAAAAAATCCACTTTTTTTAGATGCTGTTGATCTTGAACTTTTTGTGCTACTTTTTGCTTTATTAAAACTATTTACACTTTTTGAATATGCAGATGGACTTTTGTAGCTTCTACTTCTTTGACTTTTAAAATTTTGATTATTAAAAAGTTTATTTCCTATATAACTTCCTATCATAGCACCCGCTATTGAACTTAGTAGAACTTCACCAAGTCCCATTCCTCCACTGCTAATTGATTCTTGATTTGGATTTGTAAGATTTGAAGTTCCATTATCAATTTTAATCGATTCTTGTTTTACAAGAGCGTCCATTTCTTGTTTTGATAAAATTCTTTCACTTCCATCTAATTCTCTTAAAACTACTCTAGTATCTTTACTTGGAAATTCATCAACTATAGTATATCCACCTTGATTTGTTTTTTCTATAATTACAAAGGCGCCTTGCTTATTGCTTGCATTTGAAAAAGCATTGTTTTGACCAGAATTTTGACCATTGTTTTTATCTTCACATCCACCAAATCCTGTAATTAGTAAGGCTCCAAGTCCTCCAACTACTGCATAATTTGAAACTTTTTTTATATATTTTTTACTCATTTTATTCCTTCGTAATTTTTTGTATTAATTTTATATGATAATCTTCTTGAAAAGTTATAAAATCAAAAAATTGTGATAATTCATCATCATCTATAGCCCTAATTAATCTCATACATTCTTCTTTTGATTTTTTTTCTTTTTCAACACTATCTTTTAAAAACTTTTTAGTATCGTCTATTTTATAAGCAGAATCTTTTAGCATATCTGGCAAAGTTAAAATTCCCATTTTTGCCATCATATTTCCAAATTTTTTAAGATGATATTGCAATTCACCTATTAAATCTTGACATAAATTATATTGTTTAATATCATCAGTATAATTTTGAATATAAGAATATATTAAAATCAATTCATATTCTTTATAAGTTTCTTCATGAAGTAGTAAAGTAAAAGCTTCTATTGAAGCAACGCTTAATTGTTTTTTTTCATAAATTCGTTTTTTATTAAATGCAGTAATTTGTCTATCATTTTGTCTGTCACTTAAAAATAATTCCAGTTTTTGTATCATATAAAATTCATCTGAAATAATTCTGGCAAATAAATTTAATCCCTGATAGTGTCGCATAGAAATTTTAATTTCATTTATTAAATATTGAAAGTATTCAAAATTTGTAAATTTTTGTATTTCTATTTCGCTTTTCTCATAAAAATATTCAATGTTTTTTTCTTTACATTCGTTTGATAGCCATTTGAGATGACGAAATTGTATATTTGCAAAATCATACAATTCATCTTTTATTTTTTGTCCTTGCAGACTTTCATCATCGCTAATAGCAAATGAAACAAATAAAAATTTTAGCCATAATTCGTGCTTGATTTGATAAATTTGATTTAATGTCATATTTGTTAAAAACTTAAATCTAGCCGTCGTTGGTGATTGATTCTATTAACTCTTTTAAAATTTCTTCGCTTTTTTTTGTATCTATTTGACAAGTACCTGCAGCTTTATGTCCACCGCCATTGTATTTAAGCATTAATTCACCAATATCTGTTTTTGAACTTCTATTTACTATTGATTTTCCTGTAGCAAACACTGTATTTTGCTTTTTAAATCCCCATAAAATATGTATAGAAATATTTATTTCTGGATTTAAAGCATAAATCATAAACCTATTTCCTGGATAAATAATCTCTTCTTCTCTTAAATCAAGCACTATAAGATTGCCATAAATAGTTGAACATCGTTCTAATTGATCTCTAAAATCATCAGCATATTTATTAAACATTTCAACTCTCTCAGCCACATCAGGAAGTTCCATAATTTCATCAATATCATGGTCAATACAATAATCAATCAAATCCATCATAAGTTGATAATTTGATACTCTAAATTCTCTAAACCTTCCAAGCCCAGTCCTTGAATCCATAAGGAAACTAAGCAATTCCCAACCAGATGGATCCATAATATCATATATAGTAAATTGTGCGGCATCTGCTTTATCAACAGCAGTCATCATCGCTTCACTTATATCGTAAAATTTATCATCTCCGCCATAATAATCATATACAACCCTTGCTGCACTTGGAGCATCTGCTATTATGACATGATTATCAGCTTTTTTATTTCTAATTGTTTCACTTTCATGATGATCAAAAACCATATGTGCTTGTGGAACATACGGAAGATTTGTAATGATATCATTTGATGTTATTTCTATAATTCCATCTTGCATATCTTTTGGGTGTACAAACTTTATATCATCAATCATATTAAGCTGTTTTAAAATAACCGCACAAACCAAGCCATCCATATCACTTCTTGTTACAAGTCTAAATTTTTTTTGTGAATTATTATCCGCTTCTTTTGTCATCTGAAATCCTTTTTTAAGTATATTATTTTATCTTAAATTAAATTAATTATTCCACTATGATAAAACCATTTGTCATCTTCTTTTAAAAACTTACTTTTTTCAACAAAACTATTATCTTCTTTATTACAAATAATTTCAACTTTAAAAGCTACATAGGCCTCTTTTTCGCCATCTATAAATTCTAAAATTTTTAAATGATTAAAATCGCAATTTTTACTAAATTCTAAAATTTGCTTATTCCAAATAGAGAAATCTTCTTGAAAATCTTTATTTTCTTTATGTGTAGTGTTTATAATATATTTTGCATTTGAAAGTTTAAAAGCCACATATCTTGACTTCATAAGTTGTAATGCTGTTTTTGGAAGCTTGCCTTTATGAAAAACCTGACAACATCTTTTGTATTTAATGCCACTGCCACAAGGGCAGAGACTATTTGCTGAAAATTTTATTTTTAACTTTCTGCATTCTTTTTATTTTTTGCTGTTCTTCTTCTCATGCTAGCATCAAGCTCTCTTTTTCTAATTCTAATTGTTTGTGGAGTTACTTCAACAATCTCATCTTCTTCAATCCACTCCAAAGCTAATTCTAAAGACATTTGTCTTTTAGGGATAATTTTAATAGCTTCATCAGCCCCACTACTTCTTACATTTGACTGTTGCTTAGCTTTTACAGGATTTACATCAAGATCATTTTCTCTTGCATGCTCACCTATAACCATACCACTATAAACTTTTTCTTGCGGAGATATGAACATTTGTCCTCTGTCTTGTAAGCTGAAAATTGAATAAGCAACACCTTCACCTTGCTCCATAGATACTAAAGCACCATTCATTCTACTTGTTACACTTCCTGAATAAGGTCTAAATTCTAAAAATGAATGATTCATAACACCTTCACCTTTTGTTGATGTTAAAAACTCATTTCTATATCCAATAAGTCCACGCGCAGGAATTTCAAACTCTACTCTTGTTTGTCCATTACCCATTGGTACCATATTTGACATTACAGCTTTTCTTTTACCTAAAGTTTCAATAACTGTACCACTAAATTCATCTGGAATATCACAAACCAAATGTTCAAATGGTTCCATTTTTACACCATCAACTTCTTTTACAATAACTTCAGGTCTAGAAATACTAAATTCAAAACCTTCTCTTCTCATATTTTCAGCTAAAATTGTAATTTGCAATTCGCCTCTTCCATTTACTTCAAATGCCGCTTCACCTTTTGGCGCAAAATTCATAGCAATATTTGTATTCATCTCAGTTTCAAGTCGTTCTTCAATTTTATTAGATGTTACAAATTTACCTTCAGTACCTGCTAGCGGAGAATTGTTTACCGCGAATGTTACAGATAAAGTAGGCTCTTCTATATGCATAGGATCAAGTGGCATAGGATTTGCAGGATCACAAAGAGAATCGCCCACATCAATAGTTTCAAATCCAGCAATAGCAACAATATCACCATGACCAGCTTTTTTAATATCTAATCGCTCCAAGCCTTTAAATCCAATAAGTTTAGAAATTCTACCCTTGATTTGTTCGCCATCAGCTTTTACTAAAGTTACGGTTTCGCCCATAGAAACAGTACCATTAAAAATTCTAGCGATTCCGATTTTTCCGATAAAATTATCATAATCAAGTGTAAAAACTTGAAGTTGAAGACCATTGTCATCACTACCTTTTGGAAGAGGAACTTCTTCTAAAATCATTTTAAACAATGGTTTTAAATCTTTATTTTCATCTTCAATATTTTCTTTAGCATATCCATCTCTAGCAGCCGCATAAACAACAGGAAATTCAAGTTGTTCTTCTGTTGCACCCATTTGATCAAATAAGTCAAACACTTCATCTACAACTCTATCTGGATCAGCAGCATCTTTATCAATCTTATTAACAACAACAATTGGTCTATGTCCTAATTCTAAAGCTTTTTTAACAACAAACTTAGTTTGAGGCATAACACCTTCTTGTGCATCCACAAGCAATAAAACAGAATCAACCATTTTTAAAACTCGTTCAACTTCTCCACCAAAATCAGCATGACCCGGAGTATCGATAATGTTAATTCTCACACCCTCATAATCAATAGCAGTGTTTTTAGAAAGGATTGTAATCCCTCTTTCTTTTTCTATATCATTACTATCCATCATTCTTTCTTCAGTTTCTTGATGGTCTGTAAATGTTCCAGATTGTTTTAACAGTTCATCTACCAAAGTAGTTTTACCATGATCAACATGGGCAATAACTGCAATATTTCTAATATCTCTCAAAATTTTTCCTTAATATTGTATATTCGCGGATTATATCTAAAAATGACTTATACTTGCTATTAAAGAATATTTAACTAAATTAATTGATTATCGCTATCATTATAAAATTTAAATAATATTATATCCTGCTTTAGATAATATCTTTAAAAATTATTTTCAGTCTGTAGGATTTATTATGTCAGATTTATTCTACTATCAGCTTTTTTATAAACATCCATTTCTTCTCTTTTGCCTATCGCTACAATGTAAATCATAATTTTATCTTCAATTGTTTCATAAACTATTCTGTGCTTTTTATTATTAAAATATACTTTTTTTAATCCAGTTAATTTAAGATTATTTTTATTTCCTAATTTTATTCCAATTTCTGGTGCATTTAAAACTTGTTTTAATTTTTTTGTAAATAAGATTTGAATTGAGTTATTTAATTTTTTTAATTCTTCTTTTGCTTCTGGATGAAATTCAAAATTATACATTAATCATCCAAAGATAGATTTAATTCTTTTAAAACTTCATTGCCATTGAGATAGTTTTCTTTTGGTGTTTCTAATCTTTTTTCAATAGTTTTTAGAATTTCAATATCTTCTTTTTCATCAAGTAAATTTATTAAACTTTCATAAAATGATGTTGGTATCATTACCGCTTCGATTTTATTATTTTTTAGAATTGCTAGTTTTTCAACTATACCATTTGAAACATTTGAAAGATAATGTCCAAATTGTTTTGATATATCAGTTGATGATGCCAATTCATTTTGTGCATATGCTACCATTTTGAATCCTTTGCTATTGTCATTGTAATTATACGGATAATTATAACAGTTTAAAGTTTGGTTTTTTATTAAGTGACCTAGACATAACGGCAATCTTGAGGGACAAGGTAAAATAACGGCTTGATTATTAGCTATTTTATATGTCTTGATGCGACACTTAAAAGCTCGATATTTCGGCAGTTTTACTTTGTTCCTCTCCTAGTATTTGTTATAGGTTGGCTAACCCACGACTATGGCTATTTGCATAAACATCCAATAAATTTCTTATCATTTTTTGATATTGTGTATGATGTTTTTTAGCTTCTACTTTAAAAAATTCAATACTTTCTTTTGTCAAAGAAATTGTAACTTTTACATTTTCTTCTTTAAAGATTAAATCTTTTGGTGATGGTAAAAAATCTTCTATGATTTTTATATCTCCAATTTGTTCATCTGTATATTTAATTGTTTTGTTCATAAATCTTTTTTCCTTTTCTCCAGTATCCTGCACCAAAAATTCTAATTTTATTATTTCTGTAAACAAATCTTACAGTTACAATTTCACTATTAGCTTTACCAAAACAGAAATATCTTTTTTCATCTTGGCTATGGTCTAAATCTTCGGCAATAATTCTACTCTCATCTGAAAAAGCATATTGTGCTTTTTCAAAAGAAAGAT
>JAOZVJ010000026.1:0-2933 GCA_029938215.1 Arcobacteraceae bacterium
AAAATGATAGTATTGAGGCACTTGATCAAAAATCAAAAATAACATTAGAAAAATTTAGTGTATCTTTAGCATCCAAAGTTGCTGATTTTTTATATGAAAGAGATAATGATATTTTATTTCTTTCAAAAATTACATTAAAACAAAAAATTATTGATGATTTTTTTAATTCTAAAAATAAAGATATATATCTGCATGAAAAATACATATATAGCGATGCTACTAAAAAATGGACAAGTTCAAATTTGCCAAAAAAAACATCTGCAAGAACAATTCAAAATGCACAAACAAAAGATAATGAAAAACATTTTAATTTTGAAGATCCAATTAAATTTAAAACAAAAAACATACCAATCTATAGGGAAATTACTTATTTTGATTTAGAAGGTAATGAAATTTACAAAAAATCAAATACAAATAGTAAAAAATTAAATATATCAAAAAAAGAAAATACATATTGCAAAGCTGAAGATTATTTTGAAAAAATACAAAATCTTAAAAATGGAGATATTTTTGTATCAGATGTAATTGGCGCTTATGTTCCATCAAAAATTATAGGTACTTTTACAAAAGAAAAAGCAAAAAAAGCAAATATAAAATTTAAGCCAGAAAATCATGGTTATGCAGGAATCGAAAATCCAGTTGGAAAAAAGTTTGAAGGTATTATTAGATTCATTACCCCCATTTATAAAAAGTCTAAAAAAATAGGGTACATATCTTTAGCACTTGACCATAGGCATATTATGGAATTTACAGATACTTTTTGTCATTCAAGTCATCATATAATAAGACAAAACATTTCAAATGCCGGAACTGGTAATTATGCTTTTATGTGGGATTATGAAGGAAGAAATATATCCCATCCTAGAGATTATTTTATAGTTGGATTTAATGCAAAAACAGGAAAAAGAGTTCCAGGATGGTTAAGTGCAAAAGTTGCAGATGATTTTAAAAAATCTGAAGAAAAAGATTTGAATTATTTTTTAGAAGCTTATCCTAAATTTGAAAATCAAAGTCTAAAGCAAAAACCAAATATAAAGCAACTAAAAGAGCTTGGAGAAGTTGGGCTTGACTGTAGATACTTAAATTTTGCGCCGCAATGTCAAGGATGGATGCAACTTACTGAAAATGGCGGATATGGTTCTTTTATTATATTTTGGAGCGGAGTTTGGAAACTTACAACGGCTGCTACAATTCCATATTATACGGGACAATATGGAAATACAAAAAGAGGTTTTGGATTTATTACTATTGGAGCAAATGTTGATGAATTTCATAAAGCTGCTAATAAGACAAAAGAAAATCTCGACACTATTCTTTTAAAACAAACAACAAAAATGGAACAATCTCTTAAAAAAAATATAGATAAAGTTTCCAGCTATATAGGCGCAATAATAAGAGAACTAACTTTTGTAACAGCGATAATGATTTTTATTGTAATTTTTATTGCTATTTGGATGTCAAACTATATAACAGGAAAAATAGAGCATTTAATAGAAGGAACAAATGAGTTTGCCCAAAATCATCTCGATTATCAAATAGAAGTTACCTCCAATGATGAAATAGGAAATTTGGAACATTCTTTTAATGATATGGCAAACAAAATTAAAGAAAAAGAAATAGAAAATAAAGAAAAAGATTTTCTTTTAATACAGCAAAGCAAAATGGCAGAGATGGGAGATATGATGAGTGCTATCATTCATCAATGGAAACAGCCATTAAGTGTAATTAGCATAATATCAACTGGTGCAAAATTGAACATAGATTTAGATATATCGACAGAAGAAAAAACTTTGGACTCATTTAATACTATAGAAGAACAAATAAAAATTATGTCTCAAACAATAAATGATTTTAGTAATTTTTTTAAACCAACTATACAAAAAAAATATAATTTAGAAACAATAGTAAATGATGTTTACAGAATGTTAAAAGGTGTTTATAAATCAAAAGGTGTTTTTATAAACTATACAAATAAGAAAACAAATGTAATAATAGATGGATATCCAACAGAGTTAATGCAAGTACTTATTAATATTTTAAATAATGCAAGAGATGCTATTTTAGAAAAAAATTCTAAACAAAAAACAATAGATATAAAACTATTTTCAGATAAAAATTATGGTATAATAGAAATAACTGATTATGCAGGCGGAATTCCTGAAAATCTATTGGATAGTATCTTTGAACCGTATTTTACAACAAAAAAAGAAGACAAAGGTACTGGCATTGGACTTAATATGTCAATGAATATTGTGAAAAAAACAAATGGTAAGTTATTAGTTAAAAATACAACATCGATAATTGATGATATAGAATATACTGGTGCTCAATTTACTATAAAATTACAAAAAGAGGAATAAAAATGAATCTAAAAGAACAATTAAAAAGCGATATGAAAGATGCAATGAGAGCAAAAGAGATTGTAAAAAGAGATACAATTAGAGCAATAAATACAATGATAAAACAAATAGAAGTAGATGAAAGAAAAGATTTAGATGACAATGATGTAATTAAGCTTATTCAAAAAGGCATAAAGCAAAGAGAAGAAGCAATTATACAATATAAAAATGCTTCTAGAGATGATCTTGTGGAAAATGAACAATCACAAATTGATATTTTTAAAAATTATTTACCAAAACAACTTAGCGACAATGAACTAGAAATTATTATAAAAGAAATTATTAATGAAGTTGGCGCTAGCAATATGAAAGATATGGGCAAAGTTATGAATTTAGCAAAAACAAAAATAAGTGGCACAGCAGATGGAAAAAGAATAAATGAAATGGTAAAAAAACTTTTAGGATAAAATTATGGAGCAAATTTCTAATATTACAAAACAAACTCTGGCTAATCTTGCAAAGAAAGATAAATGCGCAACACCGAAAGAATATACTAAAGAATTTTGCAAACTAGCCAATAAGGTAAACTTATCT
>JAOZVJ010000026.1:3033-19273 GCA_029938215.1 Arcobacteraceae bacterium
TATTTGAAGATTCTATCCAAAAAGAGATGGAAAAATTTATTGAGCAAAGATTTGAAGTAGACAAAGAAATTGTAGCACAAAAAACAGCTGATATTGCAAAATTAATAACTTTAATGAGCAAATATCTTGGTGATGCTATTGATAGTAATAAACATGGCTCTTCTGGAGTATCAAATATAAAAAATGAGATAGAATCTATTAGTGTAACTGGATCAACAAAAAATGAACTAAATAAGCTTCAATCAAAATTAGTTCAAGCGGCTATTACAATAGAAAATGAAATGAATACCGTTAATGACAAACTAGAATCTGGAAAAGTTGAAGTAAATATCTTAGAGGAAAAAATCAAAAAATTAGAGTTTGATTTAAATAAATCTAAAAAAGAAAGCTCAATAGATCATCTTACTGGACTTTTAACTCGTCGTGCATATGATAAAGAAGTAAAAAAATTTGAAGAAACCTACACAAGAGATTCGCAAGATTATGCTATTGTATTTTTTGATCTTGATGATTTTAAAAAAGTAAATGATACGCACGGTCATGCATGCGGAGATGTAGTTTTACGAACTTTTGCTCAAATATTATTAAAACTTACAAGAAAAACAGATATAGTTGGACGATATGGTGGAGAAGAATTTGTTGCTGCAATTAAATATGATAATGAAAAAGAATTGATACAGTATCTTTCTAGAGTTAAAGAATTAGTAACAATGCATAAATTTAAATATCAGGATTTAAAACTTACTGTTACATTTAGTGCTGGGGTTGATTTAAGATCAAATCATAAAAAGTATTCAGATGCAATTCAGCATGCAGATATTTTACTTTATAATGCAAAAGATGATGGTAAAAATAAAATTTTCTTATCTTCTGGAACATTTATATAATTGTAAATGACACTTTCTGTATGCCCAAAAATACTAAAACAAGTATATTAATAACAGGTTGTTCTACTGGTATCGGAAAACAAACAGCACTGTTTTTAAAAAATAAAGGTTTTTTAGTATTTGCAACAGCAAGAAAAAATGAAGATGTAAAAATATTACAAGACTTAGGTTTAACTTCATTTTTTTTAGATGTTACAAAAAAAGAAACTATATCAAATACATTAAAAAATATTTTAGAAATTACTGATGGAACAATTGATATTGTATTTAATAACGCAGGCTTTGGTCAGCCAGGAGCCATTGAGGATTTACCTACTTCAATTTTAAAAGAACAGTTTGAAACAAATGTATTTGGCTTACACGAATTGACATTGCAAGTTTTACCAATTATGCAAAAACAAGGTCATGGAAAAATCATACAGCATAGTTCAGTTTTAGGACTTGTGTCACTAAAATTTAGAGGTGCTTATAATGCAAGCAAATATGCAATTGAAGGACTTACTGACACTTTACGATTAGAACTTCAAAATACTAATATAAATGTAAGCCTATTAAACACAGGACCAATTATAAGTGAATTTAGAAATAATGCAAAAAAGAAATTATTACAAAATATAGATTGCAAACATAGTAGATTTAAAGATACTTATGAAAAAAGTTTACAGGCAAAAAAAAGTGATGTACCATTTACTTTAAAAGCAGATGCTGTTGCAAATACTGTTTTAAAAATTATAAATTCTAATAATCCAAAACCAAGATATTATATTACAAAAGCTACTTATTTATTGGGTTATTTAAAAAGACTTTTATCAACTAGTATGCTTGATAAAATTTTGGAAAAAATTTAAATTGCATTTTTAGCATTTGCTTTTTGCTGTAAAAAATCGGCTATTTGCATTAAACAAAATGTAATTATAAATATAAAAAGTCCAGGAAAAAAGCTAACCCACCAAGCTATGTCTATAACTTCTTTACCACTACTCAATAAACTGCCCCAACTTACTTGTGGAGGATTTATGCCAAGTCCCAAAAAACTAAGTCCAGATTCAGCAAGTATGGCTCCACCTACACCAAAGGTAAATGATACAAGAAAAATAGGTGCTAAAAGAGGAGCAAAATATTTAAAAATAATTTTTGTTTTATTTACATTTGCAAGCTGTAATATTTTTATAAATGGTTTATCAGAAATTGCAAAACTTTCACTTCGTATAAGCCTTGCCATTCCCATCCATCCTGTAATAGATATTACAATTACCAAAACCAAAATAGAAGCATTCATATAACTAATAAGCGCTAATAGTAAAAAAAATGTAGGAAAAGTAAGAAATAAATCTATAATAATCGTTATTGTCTTATCAATCTTGCCTTTAAAAAAACCAGCATTTATACCTATAAAAAGACCAAGAAGAGATGCAATACTAGCACTTAAAAACCCTATTATAAGAGAAGTTTGTCCACCTATTAAAATCCTAGCAAATACATCTCGCCCTAACCTATCTGTACCAAATATATGTTGTAAACTAGGAGCTTGTAATATTGCATTGGAATTTAATTCATAAGGAGAAATAGCGTAAAAAAAAGGAAGTAAAGCAACTGTTAAAATAGTAAAAGTCAATAAATAAATAGAAAATTTAAACACTTTGTTTATACATCACTATTACATACGATAATATGTAAGTGAACTTTTTCCAAACTTTTTTGTTTTAAATTTTGTAAATTTACCCAAAACTTCCGGCAAATCCAATTCTGTCATATGCTCAAAAGTTATTAACATAATATTATCGTTTTCTATATCTCTAACAATATTATAAGTTTTTTCATAAATATCTTCCATGCCATCTCTGAAATCAAAAGGAGGATCAATATATAATATAAGTTGAGAATCTAAGGCTGAAAGTTGAGAGTTTAAAAGACTTGGAAGCTTTTCAAATGTATCGCCAAATATTGTAACACAAGATTCTGGCTTAATTTCTTGGCAATTTTGTTGTAAAGTTTTATAAGATGATTTATCAATCTCTATAAAATACGCTTCCTTTGCCCCCCTACTTATAGCCTCAAGCCCTATACTTCCACTTCCTCCAAAGGCTTCAATAAAAACAGTATCAATTATATCAAACTGCAATACATTAAAAAAAGATTCTTTTAAAATTGATTTACTGCTTCGTGTAATATCTAAAGCTGGTAAATTTAAAATTTTACCTTTATAGGCTCCTGCGATTATTTTTGTAACTGGATTATTTTTTTTAAATTTCAACTTTTAACTCCAATTTTATCTAGCATACCCAGTGGCACGGATTTCTCGTATTACATTCACTTTTATTTCACCAGGATATTGAACTTTATCTTCTATCTCTTGTGCAATTTCATTTGCTAGTAATATTGATTCATCATCATTTACTAAATTAGCATTTACAATCACCCTTATTTCTCTACCTGCATTTATTGCAAAAGCTTTTATAACACCTGATTTACTAGTTGAAATTGATTCAACTTCCTCTACTCTTTTAAGAAAACTTTGAAGAACTTCTCTTCTAGCACCTGGTCTTGCAGCACTTAAAGCATCTGCGGCACAAACTGCCGATGCCTCAATGCTTAACGGCTCTTCATGTCCATGATGAGCATATATTGCATTAAGCACGATATCAGGCTCTCCAAACTTTTTACATAAATCGGCACCTATATCTACATGACTACCTTTAATATCATGTGTTAAAGCTTTTCCAATGTCATGCATAAGTCCAGCTCGTCTTGCCATTATCGTATCACCGCCAAGTTGAGAAGCTATAAGACCAGCTAGATTTGCAACTTCAAGTGTATGTGCAAGTGCATTTTGACCATAACTTGCTCTATATCTAAGTCTTCCAACTAATTTAATAAGCTCAGGATGCATCTTTTTAATACCAAGTTCTAAAATAGTATCTTCACCCTCTTTGTAAATATTTTTATCAAATTCATTTTTAACACTATTGTAAACTTCTTCAATTCTTGCCGGCTGAATTCTACCATCAGCAATTAAAGTTTCAATAGTTTTAGTAGCAATTGCACGCCTATAAAGATTAAAACTACTAACAATAACAGTATTTGGAATATCACCAATTATAATATCAACTCCAGTAGTCATCTCAAGAGTTTTAATATTTCGCCCCTCTTTACCTATTATTTTACCTTTTGTTTCTTCATCTTTTAAAACAATATTATTAGTAAGTCGTTCAGCAGCAAATTCACCAGCATAACGAGTTACGGCATGGGATAAAATATTGTTTATTTCCATCTTTGAATCTTTTTGCGCTTGCTTATATTCTTTTCTAAATATAGAAGCAATTTGAGCTCTTGAATCTTCTTTAACTTTTTCAAACATCAACTCTTTAGCTTCTTCTTGTGTTAATCCACTTGCGTTTTCAAGTATTTTTATTGCTTGATTTGTTTTATTTTTATGTTCTTTACTTTGAGCTTCAAAACCATCTTTTAAAGCTTGTGCTTCAATTTTTAAATTTTTAGCTTTTTGCGTATCTTTGGCAACTCTATCTAACTGCTCTTCTATTTCTCTTTTTGTACTATTGTATTCTTTTTCATAATCTCTTCTTGCTTTTCTTTTAGCATCTTTTAATATTGTAGCAGCTTCATGTTCTATAACTTTTGCTTTTGCTTTTGCTTGCTCTATATAAATATTAAAATTTGCTCTATTAATCTTATTTGCAATAAGAAATGCAATCAAAGAACTTACAATTCCCACAACAACAGTTGCAATAATTAATTGTTCCATTTTTTAGCCTTTTAATTAAATGTTATTATAAAATCGGCCTTAATATCATGTGATGAAGTTACGGTAAAATCAGCCTTACAAAAGTGAAGTTGAGTAAATATTTTTATTGGATTATTATTAAGTTTACTAAAAAACCTATCATACATTCCTCGACCGAATCCAACTCTTCGATTTGTTTGGTCAGTGCCCACAATGGGAACTATTGCCATATCAAATTTAACTTTTAAAATAGAATTTTTAGGCTCTCTAACGCCAAATTTTTTTTTATAAAGTGGCAATCTATATTTAACTGCTTTAAAAGTTTTACCTGTAACATAAGGCACATAAACTTCACAAATCTTTTTTTTTCTTAACTCATTTATAAGCGGCAAAATATTCACTTCTATATCAAGAGGAATATACGCCAATACTGCTTTTGGTTTATACAATTTAATCATCTCTAAAATTTTAGAGCATATATATTTATCTTTTTTTATTTTTGCAATTCTACTGCTAAACCGTAATTTTTCAATACACTTTTTTCTGAAATCACACTTTGCATCTTCCTTAGTGTTATCTTTCATATTTAAGCCTTCTTTGGATAAAATCCAAATAAATTATAACCAAAGGATTTAAAAATGAAGATTAAAAAATTAGCTTTTTTCGCTATTTTAGTAATAAGCTTATTTGCAGGATGTGAAAAAAAAGATAAAATTTCACAAGATGTAGTTGTAGACAATCATCAACAAAAAGCTTCAAAACAAAAAAAAGAAGCTGAACCTCTTATATTTAACCTAAAAACATCAACTGGTAAAACAATCAAAATAACAGCAAAAGATAACGGGAGCTGGAACTTTGAAGGTCTAGAAGGAAAAGCCGTATTATTAGATTTTTTCGGTACTTGGTGTCCACCGTGTAAAGCAGGAATTCCTCATCTAAATAAAATTAGAGATAAATACAAAGATAGATTTGAAATAATTGGAATAGATTTAGGAACAAGAGCAGGAACCGATACTCCAAAAGAAGAATTAGCAAAATTTATAAAAGAATTTGATATTAAATATCCAGTAATTACAGGCGTTGCAGGAAATCAATTATTTTCAGGACTTAAACATTTAAATACAAATGGCTCAATTCCCTTTATGCTTTTATTTAGCAGAAAAGGTCAATATATAGAGCGTTTTATTGGTTTGGTACCAGAAGAAATGTTGACTAATTATATAAATAGAGCGGCATACAAATAAAATATGTTTGGCATTTTTAGAAAAAAGAAAAAAAATGTAGAAAGTCAAAGCACTGCAATTGAACAAGAACAAAATCAAGAGACAAAAGAGCATGAAAATAATGCTGAAAAACAACAGGAAATTAAAAAAGGCTTTTTAACAAAAGCCTTAGAAAAAACAGTAAACAACTTAAAATCAATAGTTCCAAAAAAACAAGAAAAAATTGATTTTGATACTGTTGAAGAAATATTAATTGAAGCTGATGTAGAATACGATGTAATAGAAATTATTATGGACAAACTTCCAAAGCAAATTACAAGAGTACAGCTTAGAGAAAAACTTATTTCTCTTTTTGAAATTGCTCCAGATGCTAATTCTTCAAATTTACCTACTCCTTTTATTGAGCTAATTATCGGTGTAAATGGAGCTGGTAAAACAACAACTATTGCAAAATTGGCAAATATGTACAAAGAAAATGATAAAACTGTACTTTTGGGTGCTGGCGATACTTTTAGAGCTGCGGCAATCGAACAGTTAACAAAATGGGCAAATAAGCTTGATGTTCCAATTATAAAAACAAAACAAGGGCATGACCCAAGTGCAGTAGCTTATGATACTATAAGTTCAGCAGTAGCAAAAAAAATTAATCATGTTATTATAGATACAGCAGGAAGACTTCAAACACAAACAAATCTTGCAAATGAACTAAAAAAAATAGTAAAAGTGTGTAATAAAGCTTATGATGGAGCGCCACATCAAAAACTTATGATTTTGGATGGAACCCAAGGAAATACAGCAATTGCTCAAGCGAAAGCATTTGATGAGATGGTTGGTGTAGACGGTATAATTATTACAAAATTAGATGGAACTGCCAAAGGCGGTGCTTTATTTTCTATTTCAAATCAACTTAAACTTCCTATTTTTTATATAGGAGTTGGAGAAAAAGCAACCGATTTAATTCCTTTTGATCCTGATGAATTTGTTGATAAACTACTTGATGGGATTTATCTGTAAATAAAAGTATGTCATTTTGACATACTTTTCAAATTTCTTTAAAAATTTTAGTATTATTCTCTAATAACTTTAAAGGAATACAAAAATGGCAAAGAAAAAAGCAATAATATTTGAATGTCAGCATTGCGGAGAACAAAGTCAAAAATGGCTTGGTAAATGTCCAAGTTGTGGAGGATGGGATAGTTTTATTGAACTTACCACCGCTCAACAAGAAACTTTAAAACAAACATCAAAATTATCAAATCAAACTTCAAAAGCAACGCCTATTACACAAGTGCAACAAGATAATGTAATAAGATTTTCAACTTTTAATGATGAATTTGATTTAGTCTTAGGTGGCGGAGTAGTGCCAGGAAGTTTAACTTTGATTGGTGGAAGTCCAGGAGTTGGTAAATCAACTTTATTATTAAAAATCGCAGGAAATCTGGCAAAATCTGGGAAAAAAGTGCTTTATGTTTCAGGAGAAGAATCAGCAGGGCAAATTAAACTTAGGGCGACAAGACTAAATGCAAATGAAGATAATCTATTTTTATTATCTGAAATCTCACTTGAAGCTATCAATGAAGAGCTTCTAAAACAAGACTATGAAATAGCTATTATTGATTCTATACAAACTATATATTCGGACAATCTAACTTCTGCGCCAGGAAGCGTATCACAAGTAAGAGAGATAACTTTTGAACTTATGAGAAAAGCAAAAGAATCAAATATAGCTATGTTTATAATCGGACATATTACAAAAGATGGCTCGATAGCAGGTCCTAGAGTTTTGGAACATATGGTGGATACCGTACTTTATTTTGAAGGGGAATCAAGCAAAGAGTTAAGGATGTTAAGAGGATTTAAAAATCGTTTTGGAAGTACAAGCGAAATTGGAATATTTGAGATGACAAATGAAGGACTTGAAAGTGCAAAAGAGATAAATAAAAAATTCTTCACACAAAACAATCCACAAAGTGGAAGTTGTCTATCTGTTGCCATTGAAGGAAGTCGTGCATTGATTTTAGAAGTTCAAGCACTAGTATCTGACAGCAATCATCCAAATCCAAAAAGAAGTGCAACTGGATTTGATACAAATAGATTAAATATGCTTTTGGCCTTACTTGAAAAAAAACTTGATTTGCCTCTTAATCAATATGATGTATTCATAAACATAAGTGGCGGTATGAAAATAAAAGAAAGTTCGTGTGATTTGGCAGTAATAGCAGCGATAATCAGTAGCTTTAGAAATCGTCCTTTATCTAAAGAATCAGTTTTTATAGGAGAAGTTAGCTTGACAGGGGAAATAAAAAACACGCACGGAATGGAAGTCAGACTAAAAGAAGCAATGGCGCAAGGTATAAAAAAAGCAATTATTTCACAAAAACCAAAAAATAATATTGATATAAAAATATTTGAAGTTGATGAAGTACCAAAGATGTTGGAACTTTTTTAAAGCAAAAACTATCAAAAATGAGAATGTTAAAATAGATGATTTTTATAATTAAATTTAACCAGCTAACACTTGCCTGCTAGCTTGTTGTAAAAATGCACTTCTTGAAATATGATTATTTTTAATAAACTCATCAATCTTATTTAATAAATCATTTGGTAATGTTATATTTATTCTTTTACTTTTTTGAGCATTTTTAGGTTCAACTATTCTATCTTTATTTTTTAAACAAACAACGACATATGATTTAAAAGCATTCTTTAAATCTTCAACAGCTTCATCTTTGGTATCTCCGTCACCCATAATAAAAGGCAAATCAATATAATAAGCTAATATTCCGCCACCCTCATCAACTTCTAAATCTCTTACAGCTATATCATAATCTAGTGACATATAATATTTTAAATCTTTAATCATTTCAATACTCCCAATGCTTTTAATGCTCGCATTACATAAACTGCTTTTACTGGTTTTTTTCGTGGAACTACTTGAGCTTCACAACCATCTTTCCTAAATACCCAATGACTACCACCAGTATTATCTGATATATAACCATTGGCTTCTAGCAACTTTTTTAAATCTTCAAAACTTACATTTTTAGGATTATTTTTCATAGCAGTTAATAACTTTTCTTTTTTACTCACTTAACACACCTTTTATACACACTAATTATACACTTAAAATAATTAATTTGTAATTAAATATTTAAAAGGTTTATGGTAAATTAAAATAGTTTGCAACAAATATCTTAATTACACATTAAATTTAAAATGCATTACATCACCGTCTTGCACAATATAATCTTTTCCTTCAAGTCTTAGTTTTCCAGCTTCTTTAGATTTTAATTCGCCGCCACAAGCTACAAAATCATCATAAGCAATAACCTCTGCTTTTATAAAACCTTTTTCAAAATCATTATGAATAACCGCAGCTGCAGCAGGAGCTTTGCAACCTTTATGTATAGTCCAAGCACGAACTTCTACAACACCTGCTGTGAAATAACTTTGAAGTCCAAGCTTATCAAATGCAGTATGTATAATTTTTTCCAAGCCAGATTCTTCTACTCCAAAATCAATTAAAAATTCTTTTGCTTCATCATCATCAAGTCCTACAAGCTCTTCTTCAACTTTTGCACAAAGCATAATTACATCACTATCATTTGCTTTCGCATATTCTTTAACTTTTTTAACATAATCATTTTCTTCTAGCAAACTATCTTCATCTACATTTGCTCCATAAATTATTGTCTTATTTGATAAAAATTTAAGTTCTTTATTTAAAACAATAAAAAATTCATCTTCTAAATCTTCAAAAGTTTTAATAGGTTTTAAATCTTCAACATGTGCCATAAGTGCATTTGCAACTTCTAATTGAGCTGAAGCTTCTTTATCAAATTTTGCTTGTTTTTTAAGCTTTTCAATCTTTTTTTCAAGTTGTGTCATATCTGCATAAATAAGCTCAGTTTCAATTATCTCAATATCTCTAATTGGGTCTATTTCCCCTTCAACATGAGTGATATTTTCATCGTCAAAACATCTTACCATATGTAAAATAACTTCAACTTCTCTAATATTTGATAAAAACTGATTACCTAAACCCTCGCCTTTACTAGCACCTTTTACAAGTCCAGCAATATCAACAAAATCAATAGTTGAATGTTGAATCTTATTAGGATTTACAATTTTTGCTAACTCATCAAGTCTTTTATCTGGTACTGGTACTATTGCCTTATTTGGTTCTATTGTACAAAATGGATAATTTTGAGCCTCTGCATTTTGTGCCTTTGTCAAAGCATTAAAAGTCGTTGATTTTCCCACATTTGGCAATCCTACTATTCCTACACCTAATCCCATATATTTCTTCCTTTTTTATTTTTTATAAATTTTTCATAAATTGCAATGCCAGTCTAACACCTGCACCACTAGCACCATATGGATTATATCCCCAAGCTTTTTCTACATAAGCAGGACCTGCTATATCTATATGTGACCATTTTTGTTTATTTTCATCTTTAATAAAATTTTCCAAAAACATCGCAGCTGTTATTGCCCCTCCGTATCTAGTGCTTGAAATATTACAAATATCAGCAATTTCACTTTTAATTGTCTTTTTCAAAAATCTATTAAACGGTAAAGTTGTAGCATATTCTCCACTATCTATTGCACTTTGCACAATTTCATAATTTAACATACTATTGTTTCCCATTATTCCACTTGTGTATTCCCCTACTCCTACAACACAAGCACCTGTCAAAGTTGCAAAATCAAATAAATAATCAATATCTTTTATCTCATCTTGTGCATAACATAAACAATCAGCAAGTACAAGTCTTCCTTCTGCATCTGTATTTCGTATCTCTATAGTTTTTCCATTTTTGGCAGTCAAAACATCATCTGGTTTATAAGCATCACCACCTATCATATTTTCAACAGCACCTACAATTCCATGTACTTCTAATGGTAAATTTAATTTTGAAACAATATTCATTATACCCAATACCGCACAACCACCGCTTTTGTCACTTTTCATTGTAGACATAAAGTCACTTGGCTTAAGACTTAATCCTCCACTATCATAAGTCAAACCTTTTCCAACTAAAACAATTTTTTTCTTAGCTTTTTTCTTTGGTTCATATCTAAGATGAATAAGTTTTGATTTATGTCTACTTGCACGACCAACTGCCAACATTGCATTCATATTTATTTTTTCTAAATATTCTTCATCTAAAATTTTACATTCTAATTCATTTGCCTTTGCAATCTTTATAGCTTCTTGCGCCATAATCGCAGGATAGAAATCATCTGGAGCAGTATTTACAAAATCTCTTACTAAATTTACAGATTCACATATAAAAACAGCCTCATCAAACTCTTTTTGTATATTTTTATCAATCTTGTCTAATTTAATATAAATATTTTTTTCTTCCACTTCTTCTTTTTTACTCTTATATTTATCAAAAATATAATTACCCAATTTACATCCATCAACTATTGCACCCATATTGTCTTTATATTTAATAATTGCAGATTTAAAGTTTGTTGTGTTTAGCTTTTTAATAGCAGTCGCAATAGCAATTCTTATGCTATCATGACTTTCATCTTCACAACCAACATAAATTTTTTTTAATTCAGGAAGCAAGACACACTCTTCATCATTGCCTTTAAATTTTAATTGTTTTAAAATTTCTTTATCTGATTTTATTTTTTTATTTTTTACTAATAAAATCTCCATATCCGTATGAATATTTTTTGTTGTTAGGTTTAAATTCACTTCTTATCCTTCTTTTCTTTAAATTTTATATTTTCATAATCTACTGGTAACTCTATAAAAAATTTTGCACCATTTTTTGTATTTTCAACATATAATTTTCCTTTTAAGCTTTCAACTACAATTTGATAACTCATATGTAGCCCTAGTCCTGTACCTTGACTTTGATGTTTTGTTGTAAAATAAGGATTAAAAATTTTTGAGAATACATCTTTAGAAATTCCGCCGCCATTATCCTCTATCGAAATAACTACTTTTTTTTCTTGAATTGTTTTACCGCTTGTTTCATTTAAATTTAATTTTATCCAAGGATTTTCAACTTTTCTTTCCAATAAAATATCTTTTGCATTATTTATTATATTTATAAGCACTTCCGATAATTCTCCAATAATCATTGTTATTTTTATTGGTTTATCATAATTAATATTATTTCGAAGATCAATTCCATTATCTTTAAGAGCTACATTGATAATATTTAAAGCTATATCTATTCTATCTTGAATTATTACCTTTTTAATCTCTTTTTTTTCCATTAAAAAATTTCTAAAAGTATCGATAATCTCGGATAGATATTTTGTTTTTTCTATTATCGTATCCATTCCTTTTGGTAATTCATCTATTATATTTATACCAAATTGTTGTTTTGTCTTTATTCCAGAAGCAACAGTACTAACAATATTCAAAGGCTGTCTCCATTGATGAGCAATATTTCCTATCATTTCACCCATTGCTGCCATCTTTGACTGCTCAAATAATTGTAACTCTTTTTGTCTGTTTTTTTCAACTTCTTCTTTTATTTTTTCTTGAAGATTTTTATTTATATCTTTTAATTCTTGAGTCTTTTTATCGACTAACTTTTCCAATATTTTATTTTGTCTTTCAAGAAAATATTGTTTAAAAATCAAAATTAATAAAATTATAAAAATAACAAATAAAACTTTTAATGCCAATTTATAATCTAAATTATTTTGTATAAAATCATTTTTAAGTTGTTCGTTTGAATTATATACAATTTCATGCAAATCAATTTGTGTACTTTTTATTATATTTAAAAATGCGTAGGTATTGACTATATTATTTACTTTATGTACATTTATATTACCAAATTGCACATCATCCAATAAAGCTAATTTTTTAAAAATCTTAGCCTCATATAAAAGTGCTTTTTTGCTTTTATTTTGAGTATTATATTTATTTAAAATTAAATTTACTGTTTCATCAATATGAGAAAATGCATACTTCCAGCCTTTTAAACTTGCTTTATAAAATTTATTTACCAATTCTGGATTATCTTTTTCAAATTGCAATGATGTAAATAAAATATTATCATAAAAATCAAAACCATAATCTTTTGGATTAAAAACAGTAGATTCTAAACCTTTTTCTTTTAAAAAGAAAGGTTGATTAGAAAGGTATGAAGTCATTAAATCTGTTTTTTGTGAAATTATATCATTCACATCAAAACTATGAGGAATCTTTTTATATTTATTTTCAAGATTATTAGATATTAGCATTGCATTTATAGGTGCCATTATAATATTATGTGGTGAAATCATAATCTTTTTATCTTTAATGTCAGTCAATATTTTTATATCTGGTCGTTTTTTCGAATGTAAAATTAAAGGTGAATTTTGAAAAATAGCTGCAAGAAGCAAAATATCTTTATTATAAGCTATTTTATCAACAATCAAAGATGATTTTCCAACTCCAAAATTACTTTTTCCTGATAATATTTCATCAGCCAAATTTATACCAAATTGATATTCTTTAAAACTTACATCCAAACCAATATCTTTATAAAAACCTTTTTCTTTAGCTATGTAAAATCCCGCAAATTCAAACTGATGTTTCCATGAAAGTTGCAAAGATACTTTTTCTAAAATTTTATTTTTAAATTTTTGTTTTTGCAAAACTGAATCATTTGCAAAAACAAATGAAAAAAAACAAAATACAAATACCAAGATTTTAAGTAAATTATTCATTTTTATATTTATTTTTTATCTTTTTTTGTTGTTTTATGAAAATAATAATAAATACTACCACCAATAATTAAAGCAAAAGGAACGGCCACATACCAATGTTCTTTGGCAACTTTGAGTAACTCTAAAATCTCTTCTCCAAAATACCAAACAGGTACAATTGTAATAGCGCCCCAACACCAAGCACTCAAAAGATTTATAAACGCAAAAGTTTTTGCATTGTATCTTGTAAGTCCTATTGCAATTGGTATTACAGTCCTCATTCCATACATATATCTTTGTGCAAATATAATCGGCCAACCATATTTTTTAAGTAACAAATGAGCTAAAGCAAATTTTCGTCTTTGACTTTTAAACTTTCTATGTACATATTTTTTATTGTATCTGCCTATATAAAAATACATCTGATCCCCAGCAAAACCGCCAAGTCCAGCTATAAATATAGAGAGATACAAATTCATATCTCCAGTAGCACTAAGCAAACCAGCCATCACAAGACCAGATTCACCCTCTAAAATACTCCATACAAAAAGTATAATATAACCATACTCTTTCATTAATTCTACTAATATTTCAGTCATTAGTCAAACTTCAATATATTTTTTGCTTGCATCATATCTTTATCTCCACGACCCGAAAGGTTTACAATTACAGTTTTTCCTTTGAGTTCTTTTTTTGCTTTTTTTAAATACCCGATAGCATGAGAACTTTCAAAAGCAGGAATAATTCCTTCTTTTTGACTTAGCCACACAAAGGCATCTATAGCTTCATCATCAGTAATACTATCATACTGTACTGTTTTTAAATCTTTATGATATGAATGCTCAGGACCAATTCCTGGATAATCAAGTCCAGCAGATACACTATGAGCTTCCAAAACCTGTCCATCTTCATCTTGAAGCAAGTAGCTACATTGTCCATGCAAAATTCCTGGACTTCCTTTTTCTAAACTACAACCATGTTTATTTGTGTCAAGTCCTAATCCACCAGCTTCAATTCCTACACAAGTAACTTCATTGTCTTCTAAAAAGTGGCTAAACATTCCTATAGCATTTGAGCCGCCACCTATACAAGCCACAATAATATCTGGCAGTTTTCCTTCGATTTCTAAAATTTGCTTTCTTGATTCCCATCCGATAATTGCTTGAAAATCCCGCACCATCATAGGATAAGGATGAGGGCCAGCAACAGTTCCTATGATATAATAAGTATCTCTTGCATTTGTAACCCAATATCTAATAGCATCATTCATAGCATCTTTTAAAGATTTGCTTCCGCTATCAACCGAAATCACTTTTGCACCCAAAAGTTTCATTCTAAATACATTTAATTCTTGTCGAGCCACATCTTTTGCACCCATAAAAACAGTACACTCTAGTCCTAATAAAGCAGCAATAGTTGCAGTTGCAACTCCGTGTTGCCCAGCTCCCGTTTCTGCTATTACTTTTGTTTTTCCAAGTTTTTTAGCCAAAATTCCTTGAGCAATAACATTGTTTACTTTATGAGCGCCCGTGTGATTTAAATCTTCTCTTTTAAGATATATTTTTGCACCTATTTCTTCAGATATATTTTCTGCATAAAACAATGGAGTTGGTCGTCCAACATATTCTTTTAAAAGATGATTTACCTCTTTCCAAAAATCTTTATCAAATCTATATTTTTTATAATTTTCTTCTAATTCCAACAGAATTGGCATAAGAGTTTCTGGAACATAACGACCACCAAATATTCCAAAATGACCATTGTCATCTGGATCAAATTTTGATGGTTTTGGGATATAATTATTCATCAATCAGCCTCTTATATATCTAGTACACTATAAACAGATGCGATTTCTTCTAACTTTTTATCACCTTCTAAAAACTTAAGATTCATTAAAAAACAAATTTCAACAAGATCGGCTTTTGTGTCTTTCACTAGCTTACAAGCAGCTGCAGCAGTTCCACCAGTAGCAATCAAATCATCGATAATCAAAACTTTTGTATCTTTTTTTTCATGAAATGCATCAAGATGAATTTCAACCTCATCAAAACCATATTCTAATTCATATTTTTCACAAATAGTTGCACTAGGTAGTTTCCCTTTTTTTCTAATAGGAACAAAGCCAATTCCTAGTCTATCAGCAAGAGGTGCACCAAAAATAAAACCGCGACTATCAATACCAGCTATATATTCCAAATCCATATCTTTGTATCTAGCTTCCAAATGATCCATCAATAGTTTAAATGCTTCTTTATCGTTTAGAAGTGTCGTAATATCTTTAAATACAATTCCTGGTTTTGGAAAATCAGGAATATCTCTAATACTATCTAGTATAGTTTGTTTTTGTTTATTTGTTAAAATTTTCACTTTTTATTTTTCCTTATTTTATTCTTCAAATGCATTATCGATTATTTGACAAATTGTGTGACCAAATAAAATATGCATCTCCTGAACTCTTGGTGTATTATCACTTGGCACAATCAAATTGATATTACATATATTTTTCATATTTCCTCCGCCACAGCCAGAAAAACCTACTGTGTTACAACCGAGTTTTTTCCCTAACATTAGAGCATTTATGACATTTCTTGAATTTCCGCTAGTTGAAATACCTATTAATAAATCACCCTCATTTGCCAAACTTTCAATTTGTCTATCAAAAACCCTATCATAACCATAATCTTTTCCAATGGCAGTTAATGCACTAGTATAAG
>JAOZVJ010000027.1:0-3651 GCA_029938215.1 Arcobacteraceae bacterium
GTAGTAGTAGCTCCAAAAGCCTTAATCGAAGAAATGAAACAATTTGAAAATTTAGAAGGAAGACTTTTTATAAGTGATAAAGCACATTTAAATATGTCTTATCATTCTTTAGTTGATGCTGCTTATGAAAAATTAAAAGGCGATAAAGCAATTGGAACTACAGGAAAGGGGATAGGTCCTGCTTATGCAGATAAAATCAACAGAACGGGACACAGAGTTGGAGAACTTCTAAATCCATCAAAATTAGCATCTGAAATATCAGAAAATTTTAATCAAAACAAACCAGTATTTGACGCTCTTAATATTAAAATTCCAATTTATGAAGAGTTGGAAAAAGAAATAATCCAATACAAAGAAAAACTAGCTCCGCTTATAATAAATACTACAAATATGGTTTGGAAAGCATTAGATGAAAATAAAAAAATATTACTAGAGGGTGCGCAAGGTACTATGCTAGATATTGACCATGGAACTTACCCATATGTTACTAGCTCTAGCACAGTTAGTGCTGGTGCTTGTACTGGTCTTGGAATTAGCCCAAAATCAATAGGAAAAGTAACGGGAATAGTAAAAGCATATTGTACAAGAGTTGGGAACGGTCCTTTTCCTACTGAAGATTTTGGAAAAGATGGCGATACTATGGCTGATGTTGGTAAAGAATTTGGAACAACAACGGGACGAAAAAGAAGATGTGGTTGGTTTGATGCAGTTGCAGTAAAACATGCTTCAAGACTAAATGGGTGCGACCAATTATCTTTAATGAAATTGGATGTTTTAGATGGATTTGATATTATCAAGATATGTATTGCATATGAAATAGATGGAAAAAGAATTGATTATTTACCAACTGATTTAGAAAAAGTAAAACCAATTTATGAAGAAGTTGTTGGTTGGGACAAGGTTGTAGGATGTAGAAAATGGAATGATTTACCGCAAACTGCAAAAGATTATATTAAAAAAATTGAAGAAGTAACGGCAACAAAAGTTGGCATTATTTCAACATCTCCAGAAAGAAATGACACAATAATAAAATAAGGGAAAATTTATGAGATTAAAAAAACAACATGCGCAATACATTTCAAGAAAAATTACAAAAGATTTAATAAATTGCAATTATATAGAAATAAGAAAAGAAAAATCATCTATAACAGCAGAAATTGAACGAATTATTTTAGAAGATATCCAAAAAGAAACTATCTTGGATGAACAAGTTGAGTTATTATTAGAAGATCAAGAAGAAGATATAGAATTTTATAAAGCAGATTATCGACAATTGTTTTGGATGACAAAGAAAAGACTTGCAAATGAATATAATGTAATTTTAAATTTTGAAGATAGATTTAGTGATATCTCTCATCAAATTTTAGATTATCTTTGGGAAGAAGATTTTATACATTATACAGTTTCTGACAATAAAGCAAAAAATGTTATTTTTAATGCTATAGATGACTTTATGAAAGGTTTTGATGAAGCTGACACCATGGCTTATGAAAAAATAAAAAATTACAAAAGAAAACTTATACCCGGAACTGAAGATTATGACATAATATTTAATAGACTTTATGAGGAAGAATTGGTAAAAAAAGGACTTATTTAATGCAAAAAGTATATATATATTTAGAGAATGGTACTTTTTTAGAAGCAAATAGTTTTGGTGCTACCGGAACTAAAGTTGGAGAAATAGTATTTAATACTTCACTTACTGGTTATCAAGAAATTATTACAGATCCTAGTTATGCTGGACAATTTGTAACATTTACTATGCCTGAAATTGGAAATGTTGGCGTAAATGATGATGATATGGAAAGTAAAACTGCACACTGTAAAGGTATATTTGTTAGAAATTATAATGATAAATATTCAAACTTTAGGGGTGAGAAAACTTTAAATGACCTATTAAAAGAAAATGATGTTTTGGGCATCTGTGATATTGACACCAGATTTTTAACAAAAATGTTAAGAGATGAAGGTGCTATGATGATGATAGCATCAACTGAAATTTGTGACAAGGAAACACTTAAAAAACAACTAGAAAATAGTCCTAGGATAGAAGATATTAACTACATCAAAGAAGTTAGCACAAAAGATTCTTATGTTCATAAAAGTGGTGCTTGGAATTGCGAATTAAAAACATACAATAAAGCGGTAATGAGTGATAAAAAAATTGTAGCTATTGATTTTGGAATAAAAAGAAATATTTTAAATGAACTTGTAGAAGCTGGTCTTGAAGTAGAAGTTATACCTAGTAATTTCAAAGCTTCTGATTTAATAAAAAGATTTAACGATAATGAAATTGGCGGAATTTTTCTATCAAATGGTCCAGGTGATCCTTTAACGCTAACAGAGGAAAAAATGCAAATTAAGGAATTAATTGATTCAAATATTCCAATGTTTGCTATTTGTTTGGGGCATCAAATGTTAAGTATTGCTCATGGGTACGATACTTATAAATTAAAATTTGGTCAACACGGTGGCAATCATCCTGTTGCAAATCCTTCAAAAATAGTAGAAATAACAGCACAAAATCATAATTATAATGTGCCTAATAGTATTACTGATATCGCAGAAGTTACACATCAAAATTTATTTGATAATACAATTGAAGGGGTACAATATAAAAATAAAAATATTTTTTCAGTACAACATCATCCAGAAGCAAGTCCTGGTCCGCATGAAAGTAAATATATATTTACTCAATTTGCAAATATTGTAAAATAAAAATATTTTTAAGGTATTGCAATGAAAAGACTTCCTAAAATCAGTAATCAAATAAAAAACAATACTTATTCATATACAGGAAAGGGTGCTTTTGAGGAAATAGCAAATAAATATAAAGAGGAAATTATAAATTGGCTTGAAGACCTTGTACCACTTCAAAAACAAATAGAATATTTACATTCTAAAGAAAATGTTGATTTTCAAAAAAGAAATTACACAAGAATACTATCAAAATTATTGCCAAATGAATATAATGAGTTTGTATCTTTAAATATTTTGATAAGAGATTCTAGTGTTATTGCTACACACTACCAAAAAGAACTTGATTTAGCTAAACTATACAAATATTTAGTTTCAAATAAATACTTAAAATATCTTGGAAAATATGATAGATATGTTGAATTTGAGATATTTCAAAAGTTTATTATAATGTACAAAGAAGATTTAATTTTTAGTTTAAAAGATAGTAAGCAAATACAAAATAACGAGATTAAAAACAAAGAACATACAGCAACAATACAAAAAAAAGAAGAAATTTCACAAGATGAAATTCAAAAAAATGAAAAAATTAAATCAAAGAAAAATACTAACTGGACAAATTTATTATTAGGAAGATAATTTAATAATTAATTTCTAAAGATGGTTTAATAGCTTTAAATTTTTCCATTGTTTCAAAAATAGTATTTTTGATATCTTTAGTATCTACTTTTTCTAAAGATTTTATTTTAGGATAATTGCAAATTGTTTCTTCAAATTTATTTATTATATCTTCTAATTTATTCCCACTAATTATTGGAATATCATATTTTTCAATCAATTCTATATCTTCATTAGCTTTGTCTGTTCTCTTATAAAAAATAGGAAAATTTCCAGCAGCGAGTGATTCAAATACACTATTTACAGATGAAGTTAGAAGATACTTTGTATTTAAAA
>JAOZVJ010000027.1:3751-19215 GCA_029938215.1 Arcobacteraceae bacterium
AGTGATTCAAATACACTATTTACAGATGAAGTTAGAAGATACTTTGTATTTAAAATAGTTTCGAAATACTCCTCTTCTTCAATAATATTATTAAAGAATGATTTTAACTTATCTTCATTACCTAAAAAATAATAATGTCCCATCAGCAAAGATATATCTTGTTTTTTACAAGAATCACAAAGTTTTAGCAAATTGTCTTGATAATCGTCATCGCCAAAGAAAAAAGCTTTTTCAATACTTTGATCTCCTTTTTTAAAAAAATTATCATCTACAATAGTTTTTGAGATATCTGCGCCTACTTTATAAATATGTGTACAATAATTATTCATAAATTCCAACATAGTTTCATTTGGTTCATCACTATCAAAAATCAGCATATCGCCTCTTTCCATTACATTTGGCAAATTCTCTATAACATCTATACCCAAGCCTTTATATGCACCCAAATCTCTCGCAAAAGTTGCTGCCCTATAATCAGAAGTACATAAAATAGGTTCGCATTTTTCTAACTGTTTATATAAAACCGCACCTCTTCGTACTGCATCAAGCCCTATATTATGACCACTTTTTGTGTAAATATATATATTCATTTTATTTTTTTCTCTCTTTGTTATATGTGTCAATATTCAAATGCAAAATATCAACTGCACTTGGTGTTACTCCACTTATTTGTGAAGCATTAAATAATGTTGGCGGATTAAATTTTTTTAATTTTTCTATAATCTCTGTTGAAAGTCCAGGTAAATTATCATAAATAAAATTTTCTGGAATTTTTAAATTTAAAAGTTTTTTCATTTTTTCTATTTGTTTTTTTTGTTTATGAACATATCTATAATATTTAGCCTCGACAACAATTTGTTCTTTTAAATAATTTTCAATATCTTTTAAAGATGGCGCTAATTCATCAATTTTTTTACTTGAAATTGTATTTCTTCCTATTACATCTATCAATAGTGTTTTATCTGATATTTTATCTTCTCCAAGTTTTGCCAATAATTCTAAGTTTTCTTTTTTTGGAGTAAACCATTGTGTTTCTAAAAAAGATATAGCATCATTTATAGTTTGTTTTTTATGAACCATTTTATTATAGGTTTTTTCATCAATTAACCCAAAATCATATCCATATTTCATAAGTCGCAAATCTGCACTTTCTTCTCTTAAAAGCAATCTATATTCTGCTCTACTTGTAAACATTCGATATGGTTCATTTGTTCCTTTTGTAACTAAATCATCAATTAAAACACCTATATAACTTTCATCTCTTCGTAAAATGAAAGGATCTTTTCCATCAATATTTAAACACGCATTTATCCCTGCAATCATACCTTGCGCAGCAGCTTCTTCATATCCTGTTGTTGCGTTGATTTGTCCTGCTAAATAAAGATTTTTGATTTTTTTAGTTTCAAGAGTATGAATTAATTCAGTAGGATCAATATAATCATATTCAATAGCATAGCCATATCTTACAATTTTTGCATTCTCCATACCCTCAATTGAGCGTATCATACTTTTTTGCACATCAATTGGCAAAGATGAACTAAGTCCATTTATATAATATTCTTCAGCAGTAGCAGTTTGTGGTTCTAAAAATAATTGATGCCTTTCTCTTTCATTAAATCTATTTACTTTGTCTTCAATGCTTGGACAATATCTAGGACCAGTACCTTCAATTTGTCCTGTAAAAAGTGGCGCTCTTTCAAAATTATCTTTAATCATTTCATGTGTATTAAGATTTGTATAGGTTATGTAGCAAGGAAGTTGCGTGGGATTAAATGTTTGTTTATCTGTTCTAAAACTAAAAGGATTTGGATTTGTATCTCCATCATGTCGCTCCATATTTGTAAAATCTATTGATTTTTTATCTATTCTTGATGGAGTTCCTGTTTTTAATCTTCCAACTTTCAATCCCAACTCTTTAAGTTGTGTAGATAAAGTAGAAGATGGCAATTCCCAAGCTCGACCTGCTGGGTATTGATTTTCTCCAATATGAATAAGCCCTTTCATAAAAGTACCAGTGGTTAGGATAATTTTTTTTCCTTTAAACTCTTCACCCAACAATGTAATTACCCCAGTTGCCACACAATTATTTTCAACTATTATTTCTGATACTTCATCTTGATAGACCTCTAAATTTGGAGTATTTAAACAAATATTTTTCATATATTGTCTATATGTATCCATATCTATTTGTGCCCTACTTCCTTGTACGGCTGCACCTTTAGAAGCATTAAGAATTCTAAACTGTATGCCAGTTGCATCTGTGCAAAGTCCCATTTCTCCACCTAAAGCATCTATCTCTTTTACAAGATGTCCCTTTGCAAGTCCGCCAATAGCTGGATTACAACTTGCTGCTCCTATTTGTTCTACAAGCATCGTAACAAGAAGTGTTTTTTTACCCATCCTAGCAGATACTAAAGCAGCTTCAATTCCTGCATGACCTCCTCCTACAACTATTACATCATATTGCATATCAATTACTCCGCTATTGTTTTTGTTAATTTTATTAAGTTTTCTGACCATTTTGCACTTAATGGGCTTGCTTTAATAACTTTTATATTTAATTGTTCTGCTATTATTTTAGCACTTTTATCAGAAAATTCTGGCTGTGTAAATATTGCTTTTATATTTTCTTTTTTTGATTGCCTTATAATATATACCAATTCTTTAGGCTTTGGTGTTTTGCCTTCAATTTCTACTGGAAATTGTTTTAAACTATATTGTTTAGCAAAATATCCCCAAGCAGGATGAAATACCATAAAAGAAGAATTTTGTTTTATATTTGATAAAATATTTTTTATTTTCATATCCGTTTGATTGATATTATTTATAAATTTATCAAAATTTTTTTTATAATAATTTTTATTTTTACCATCCAAATCAACCAATGCAATATAAATATTTTTAGCTATTATTTTTACATTTTTTGGACTTGTCCAAATATGTGGATCCATTTTTTTATGCTTATTATTATGTTTTGATATCATTGGAATTTTTATTATTCCATTTGACAAATCTATTATTTTCATATTTTTATTTTGGCTTTTAAATTTTGACAGCCATATCTTTTCAAATTCAACATCAATAGAAAAATACACATCAGCTTTTGCTAACTCCATCATTTGAAGTGGTTTTGGTTCATAATTGTGCGGAGAATTTCCAGGCTTAACCATAAGACTTACATTAACTTTATCTCCTCCTATTTCTTTTAAAAAAGATTGTTGAGGCAAGATACTTACGACAGCGTTCACTTTTGCGAACACTAAAGTCTGCACGATAAATTGTATTATTAATATTTTTTTTAACATAGGCGAATTGTACACAATTAGTGCTTAACTATTTGTTTGATATAATGCCCTTATGTTTACAGGACTTATAAGAGAAATGGCTACAGTTGTTAGCCTATCAAATAATATTTTAACTTTAAAAGCTCAACATAAACCAAAAATTGGTGATAGTATTGCTATAAATGGTGCATGTTTAACTGTAATAAAAATTAGTTCTGGAAATTTTAGTATAGAATTATCGCCAGAATCGCAAAAAACTCTTGCCATGGAAAACTATAAAAACAAAGTACATATTGAACCAGCTATGCTGATGACAGATAGATTTGAAGGTCATATTGTTCAGGGTCATATTGATTGTATAGGAAAGATAATATCTATAAAAAATAATGGGAATTCAACAGATTTTACAATCGAACTTCCTAAACAATTTATAAAATACGCTATTTCAAAAGGCTCTATTGCTGTAGATGGAATAAGCTTAACAATAAATGATGTAAATAATCAAAAATACACTTTTAGACTTACTATTGTTCCTCATACTTTAAAAAATACTTTATTTTCAACATATAAAATTGGAAGTAAAATAAATATCGAAACCGATATGTTTGCAAGATATATTTTTAATATGTTTAGAAAAAATAAAGATGATTTATCTTGGGATAAAGTTGATAAAATAATGGCTAATTATTAATTAACACTCTTTGGTATATAAAAATATTTTTTATTGTATACATTTGCATATGGTTCTACAATAACTTCTTGTGTATCTGATAAACTTTTTATTTTTATCACTCTTCCTACTTTTATCCCTTTATAAAAAATATTATCCATACCGCTAGTAATAACATCATCATCAATATTTATTTTTTGCCATATTGGGATATGTTTAATTGTAATATTTTCTTTTTTTCCATTCCCTTGAAAAATTCCAGGAATTAATTTTTTTCCAATATATACTGCATAATTACATTTTTTATTATGATTTAAATACCCTATGAGCTGATTATTTTTTACTATTGCAATTCCAGCACTATAACCTTCTTTTGTAAGAAGTGCTGATATATTTTTTGATTTTCTATTTGATTTTAATAAAACTTTAGAAAAATCATTAAAATCAACATAAGAGATTACTCTTGCTATATCTAAAGTATTATTTTCATCGTGTTTTGGATTATTGAGTGTTTTAAAATAAAGAATTTTATATTTTTCATTTTCTAAAATTTGTTTTTTAAATGCTACAATTTGTTTTTTTTGATTTATGTGTTTAGAAAAAGAAAAATCTAAATAAGATATAACTGATATATATGAATTTTTAATATTTTCATTCAAAGTTGATAAGTTTTGCGAAACTAGTTTGTCAACTTTGAATATATAAGATAAAAATATTACTACTAAAATAAATATAAAAAGATATCTTTTAGTCATTAGATATAAGTTTTAAAAGACCCTCTTCATCCAAGACTTTGCTTGTACCATGTGCCACCGCAAGCAATGGCTCATCAGCTACTTTTACAGGAAGCTTAACTTCTGCTGCAATATATGTATCAAGTCCACTAATTAAAGCTCCTCCTCCAGTTAAAACTATACCATTGTCTACAACATCTCCTGCCAAATCAGGTGGCATCTCTTCAAGCACTTGTCTTACAGCCAAAGCCATCTCTTTTAATGGCTCTTTTAGCGCAGCTCTAACACCCTCACTATCAAGCTCTATTGAAGAAAGCAATCCACTACTATCTCTACCTTTTACTTGCATAGTAAGACTTTTTCCAAGTTTTATAGCAGTTCCTATTTCTATTTTTATATTTTCAGCAGTTCTCTCGCCTATAAATAAATTAAAGTTTTGTCTTACATAATCAACAATTGACCTATCGAATCTATCGCCTGCTACTTTTATAGACTTACTTATTACAAGACCGCCAAGAGATGTTACACCAATTTCTGTTGTACCACCACCAATATCAACAACGATATATCCATCAGGACTACTCACAGGAATTCCTGCTCCTATAGCGGCTGCCATTGGTTCATCCACAAGAAATACTTCTCTAGCTCCAGCACTAATAGCAGATTCTTTCACCGCTTTTCTTTCAACCTGAGTAATACCATGAGGAATACATACAATAATTCTTGGTCTTAAAAATGATTTTCTATTATGAGCTTTTTCTATAAAATATCTTATCATTCTTTCTGTCATTTCAAAATCAGCAATAACACCATCTTTCATAGGACGAACAGCTTGAATATTCATAGGTGTTTTTCCTATCATCATTTTTGCATCAGAACCAACAGCCAAAATTCTATCTCTTCCATGCCTATCATGCTGTACTGCAACAACTGATGGCTCATTTATGATTATTCCTTTTCCTCTTAAAGATACAATCGTATTGGCAGTACCCAAATCGATAGCCATATCATTTGAAAATAAACCTATAAATTTATCTAAAAACATAATTTTCCTTTTTTTATTATGCCACTTTTGGCTTTTTTGTTTTATTTACTACATCTCTTGTAATAGTAACCGTTTTATTTTTATATTCTGGTAATTCGTACATAACATCAAGCATTATATCTTCTAAAATTGATCTTAATCCTCTAGCACCAGTTTTTCTTTCGATTGCTTTAACAGCAATTTCTTTTAAAGATGTTTTGTCAAATTTTAATTTTACCTCATCCATATCAAAAAGTTTTGAATATTGTTTAATTAAGGCATTTTTTGGTTCAGTTAAAATATGTATCATTGCATCTTCATCTATTTCATTTAAAGTTGCTATCATATGAAGCCTACCAATTAATTCTGGAATTAATCCATATTTAACCAAATCATCTGGCTCAATTTGTTCTATAATATTATCTTGTTCTTTTTTTGTTTTTTTCTCTTGATTAAATCCAAGTATATTTCCACCTTGTCTTTTCCCAATAATATCTTTCATTCCATCAAAAGCACCACCACAAATAAATAAAACATTTGTAGTATCAAGCTGATGTGCTTCTTGTCCGGGATGTTTTCTTCCACCTTTTGGCGGTACATTTACAACACTTCCTTCTATAATTTTTAAAAGAGCCTGCTGTACACCCTCGCCAGAAACATCCCTAGTAATGCTTCTATTTTCGCTCATTCTTGCAATTTTATCAATTTCATCAATAAAGATAATTCCCTGTTCTGCTTTTTTAATATCTCCATTGGCTGCTTGAATAAGTCTTGTCACTATATTTTCAACATCATCACCAACATATCCAGCTTCAGTTAAACTTGTAGCATCAGCAATTGTAAATGGTACATTTAAATAATTTGCAATAGTTTGTGCCAAAAGTGTTTTTCCACTTCCTGTTGGTCCGATCAATAAAACATTTGACTTTGAAAGCTCAGTTAAATCTTTTGTTGTTTTGCCTTTAAAAATTCTTTTATAGTGATTATATACCGCGACACTAAGAATTTTTTTTGCTTTATCTTGCCCTATAACATACTCGTCAAGAATAGCTTTTAATTCTTTTGGAGCTAAAATACTCAAATCTTCTTCTGGCGTTTTAGCAGTTTCTAGTTTTGTCTCGCCTTTATGATTATTTATTATCTCATATGCTTCTTTTGCACATGATTGACAAATCGTTGCATTATCTCCTGAAATTATAGGGTTGCTAGCACTGTCTTCTGTCCCACAAAAATCACAAATTAGTTTTTTATTCATAATAATTCCTCATTTATTTCCTTGTAAAAGGTATCCCTCTTTTTGTATTTACAACAAACTTTGCTAATTGTTGTGCATATTTATTATCATCATTTATTAAAATTTCATTTGCCATATCGCTGATTGGCTGTCCAGATTCAAAAATACTTTTATATGCTTTTTTTATTGCTCCGATATCTTTTCTGTTTTCAAAATTTCTTCTTAATCCATTTAAATTTAGCCCTCTAAGTGTTGCCCTATTTCCTTCACATAAACAAAATGGTGGTATATCTTGTACTACAACAGAACCACCACCTAGCATAGCAAAAGAACCTATTTTGCAAAACTGATGTACTCCACTAATTCCGCCAATTACTGCATAATCATCAACCTCAACATGACCAGCCATTATACTACTATTTGCCACAACAATACCATTTCCCAAAATACAATCATGTCCAATATGAACATGTCCCATGAGTAAATTATCATTTCCAATTACAGTCTTATATCCGCCACCAGCAGTTCCTGTATTTATCAAAGTATGTTCTCTTATTGTGTTATTATTACAAACTATAAGCTCTGTTTTTTCTCCATCAAATTTCAAATCCTGAGGAATTGTTCCAAGTACTGCATGAGAAAAAATTTTATTATTTTTCCCTATAGTTGTTTTACCATCAATCAAAGTATGGCTTCCTATTGTTGTTCCATCCCCAATTGTAACTTTATTACAAATAATCGCATACGGACCAATAGCTACATTTTTACCTATTTTTGCACCATTTTCAATAATAGCTGTTTTATGAATTAAACCCATTTTACAGACTACTTATCAACTGTCATTGCTTTTAATTCTGCTTGAGATACCAAAACACCATCCACATAAGCTTTTGCATCCAAAACAATTAGATTTTTTCTAAGTTTTATAACACCGATTTCATAATCTAGCCTATCTCCTGGCTTTACAGGACTTCTAAATTTTGCTCCATCTATACTCATAAAATAAATCACTTTATTTTTAATTTCTTCTTCACTAAGTCCAGAACTTTTAAGTGCCAATATTCCACCAGCTTGTGCCATCCCTTCTAGTATTAAAACTCCAGGATATATTGGATGATCTGGAAAATGCCCTTGAAATGCTGGCTCACTAATAGAGATATTTTTAAATCCTTTAATTGTTTCTTTTTCTACTATTTCTGTAATTCTATCAACTAGCAAAAATGGGTATCTATGAGGTAAAATTTTTTGTATCTGATTAATGTCTAACATATGTATCCTAAATAATGGTCTTTAAGAGTCTAACACTCTATTTTATGGGAATAGTTTAACGAAACAATGGTTAAAATCTAATAAATTAACCTATATTTATTGGGTTGTTATCGCACAAAAAAGCATAAGCCCTAATTATGCAATTGGCAACTCTATGAAAAATTTTGCTCCATTTTTAGTGTTTTTAACATAAAGATTACCATGCAAACTATTTTGAATTATTTTTTGACTCATATGTAGCCCAAGACCAGTGCCTTGACTTTTATGTTTTGTAGTAAAATAAGGATCAAAAATTTTAGACATAACCTCTTTTGGAATTCCTCTTCCATTATCTTCTATTGTAAGTATAACTTTTTTACCTATCTTTTTAAGTCCCAATTTTATCCAAGGATTTTTTATTTGATTTTCTATCAAAACATCTTTTGCATTGTTTATTATATTTATAATAACTTGAGACAATTCTCCTGTCGCCATAACTAATTTTACTGGACTTTCTTGATCAATATTATTTTTTAGTTCAATATAATTTTCTTTTAATGTTGTTTCTGTAATTTTCAAAATATTAATAATTTTATCTTGAAGAATAACTTCTTCGTGCCGTTTATCTTCTTTGATAAAGTCTCCAAAAGTATCTATTGTTTCAGATAAAAATTGTGCATTTCTTTTTATTGTTTCCATATGTTCTGGTATATCTTCATCTTTCAATACTCCGTATTTATATTTTACAACAACACCAGAAGCTGATGTAGAAATTGTACTTAATGGCTGTCTCCATTGATGTGCGATATTTCCTAGCATTTCACCCAATGATGCCATTTTTGCCTGCTGTATCATAAAATGCTCTCGTTCTTTTTCTTCTGTTATATCTGCAATATTTGCAGTTACTATCGAACCTTTTGGCTTATATTTTCCACCAAATGAAATTCTAATAGGGAAAATTGTACCATCTTTTTTAAGTCCTTCCAGCTCTCTAGTGGTGTGCATAATACCACAAGATTCTCCAGAAGTAAGATATTTTTTAGAAGAATTTGCGTGCGATTTTTTATGTTTATCAGGAATTATAAAAGAAAGATTTCTCTTTCCTAACATCTCTTTTTTTGTCCATCCAAATACTTCTTGTGCTTTTATGTTATAAGTAATTATTCTGCCAGTCCAATCAATAGCTATGATAGCTGTACTATTTGATTCAACTATATTATATTCATATTCTTGCTTTTCTGCTAATTTACTCGTATCTTGTTCTATTTGATTTGCTGCTGGGGTAAAAACAAAAACAACCTCTATTACCAATACAAACAGTGTGGCCAACATTAAATAAAATTCATTTTTTTCTAAAATTTCTAATTGTTCATTTGCATATCTTTCATATTCTTTTACCACGCTATCTAACTGAATCAAAATAAATTTGGAATAATCCCTTGTATGTTCAACATAATTTTTTTCTGTAGCTATAAGCAAGTCATGAAAATTTAACAAATAACTTCGCAAATCTCTATCAAGTCCATTTTCAAAATAAATAGAATTCATTTTTGGAGTAACTATTTTTGTCAATAAATACTTATGTGCTGTTTCTATTTCTTTTAATGCATCTTCTAGTTCTATTTTTGCTTTTGTTGTTTGGCGTTTATTAAAATTTGCACCCAATATCACCAACCGCTGAGAAAGCATTCTTTGCTTCCCACTTATATTTATCAATTTTGCATAGTCATTATTTGAACTAATTAACTCATTCGTTAAATAATGTGATAGAATAATAAATATTGCTATTGATGCAACAGCTGGTATGTATCTTTTAGTAAGTGGTAATTTCAATTTTTTCTCTTTTTGTGTTCATTTTTAATTATAACCAATAATATTTTAAAAATTTATTGTTTTCGCAACATTTTTTGAACTACCGTTTCGAAGATACACTCTTAAGATTTTAGAATTTGATAAAAATTTATTTTTATCAATACTTTTATATTCATCTAATAAATTTTTTACAGTAACATTTTCTTGTATTAATTCTTTATGTATAAAATCTTTTCCCATTTTTTCAAAAAATATATTTGCAAGACCGATAGTTTTAATTTTAAGTATTTTTTTTGCCACAAGATAATCAAAAGGCTTAGCGATATAGCTAAGTACAAAAGGAGTACCTATAATTGTAGCTTCCAAAGTTGCCGTTCCACTACAAATAAAAGCAAAATCAACTTCTTCCAAAGTTTTATGACTATTCTTTGAAATAGAAAAGTTTGAAATATCTCCATATACTTCATTTATGTATTTTTCAGTAAAATGTGGAGGTATAATCAAAACTGCTTTTTCATCTATTTTCTTGGCAACTTCTCTAAAAATTGGCATAAGTTTTGTTATCTCTCCTTTTCTACTTCCAGGCATAAAAGCTACCATACCACTATTCGAAAGCTCTTGTTTAAAAATATTTATTTCATCCAAAAGCGGGTGTCCCACATAAGATATTTTATCTTTTTGGCTATAAAGTTCTTTTTCAAAAGGTAAAATTGAACATAACTTATCACAATATTTTTCTATTTTTGGAATTCTTTTTTTCTTCCAAATCCAAGCTTGTGGCAAAATATAATAAATTATTTCTTTGTTAGGATATTTTTTCTTTATTTTTTTAGCCAATGGCAAATTAAATCCAGAAGAATCCATTAGGAGTATCTTGTCGGCTTCTTTCGCCAAGGTAACCATTTCATTATTTAATTTTAAAAAAAATGGTAACCTTTTTATCGCATCAACAAAACCCATAACGGCCAAATCGCTTATATCATATTTAGGATTTCCTAAGTTTTTATCAAAAATTCCTATTAATTCAATATCATCATTTAGATATTGTTTTAATTCTTTCAAATGAACATTTGAGGAAGTTTCCAAGGCACATACTAAAAGTTTCAAACTATCTCCTCTTTTACATCTTCATAAATTTCACTGTCGCAAAGAATTTCTATTTTTTTATTTAGTATTGTATCCAAAACAATTAAAGCTGATAAATCATAAGGATTATTTAAAATATTATTTCTAAATATAAGTTCATCTTCAAATTTTAATGGTGACCATATTAATTGTTTTATACTTTTATAATTTGTTAAATTTAGTTTATTAAAGACACTCAAACTTACTATTTTTACTTCATTTTTATTTAGATAGTTGATGTCATTTTTACAGTATTCTATTTTGCCTTGTGTTTTTTTATTTTGCAAAGTTGAATAGCATACAAAATAAGATGGGATTACTTTTTTTTCATAAATTACTTTTGCGTTTAACAAACGATAATTTAAAAATCTTTGTTTAATTACTTTATATTCTTGCTTCGATTCTTCAAGATAGTTTCTTCTTTTATAAAGCTCTATTCTGCTTTCAATAGACTCTGGCAATATCTGTTGTCCTATTGGACTGATTAATTCATCACAAAACTTATCTTGAGTTTCTCTTTGTGATTTTAAAGCATACATACATCCACAATAATTTTGTCTATATATCTTATTTTGCTTTACTTCAAATGCTTGCAAATGCATACCTTGACTAATTCTATAATCTTTAAACACAAAATTTAAGTTATATTTTTTCGATAAATTATTTCCTATAATTTTTAATTTTTCTTGTGATTTTAAAGGACTCATTAGCAGTGTAGTAGTAAAAGATTTGCACCCCAATTCTAAAGCTTTTTTAGCAGTAATCTCTAGCCGTCTATCAAAACAAACCGTACATCGATTTCCTTTTTCTGGTTCATTTTCAAGCCCTCTTGCAACTTTTAGCCAATTTTCAAAATCATATTCTCCTTCAATTAGTTTAATTCCAAGCTTTTTGCAACTATATTTTACATCGTAAAGTCGCAAATAATACTCACTAAAAGGATGAATATTTGGATTATAAAAAAAACCTACAATCTCTTCATTTGGAAAATCTTTTTGTAATTGTTGTAGAAAATAGTGACTATCTACACTGCAACAAATATGAACTAACAACTTTTACCTTTTTTTTTACAACATTATACTATAATTTTAAATAAAAATTTATCTCAATCAAGGCAATCAATGAAAAGAAAACAATTATATATAGATAATGAAGCTTTGGCAACACTAGGCTTACTTCAAGATGGGTTACTATATCCAGCAACAAAACTTATGACAGAAGCTGAATCAAATCAAGTAAATAGAGATAAAATGTACAATGGCATCACATTTCCTTTTTCTTTTATTTTAGCTCCTGGCGGAAAAAGAAACGAGCAAATTTTAACTACTACTTTAAAAGATGAAATATTGGATTTGGTATGCGATGGAAATATTTGTGGAAACATCAAAGTAAAAGAAATATTTAAAATAAATAAAAAAGACAGAATAAAAGCAATTTTTGGCACAGAAAATTTAGAACATTCTGGTGCAAAAGATGCTTATAAAAGACTAGGAAATTATTCTATTTGCGGTGATTTTACAGTTGATTTCAAAGATACAAAAGAACACATAGATGATGTTCAAAAAGCTATAAAAAAAACAGGTGCTAGAAAAATATCAGGTATGACAATATCTGCAAAACCATTCCATAGAGTACACGAAAGACTTGTGCGATCGGCTTTAGCTCATTGTGATTTAATTGTATTATTTGTTCTTAAGCCTTGCACTGAGGGCTTTTTATGCTTTAATACAAGATACAAAACAGTAAAATATTTTTGTGATAATTTTCTTCCAAAAGACAAGGTGGTGATAATTCCTCTTGAAAATACATATATCTTTGGGGGATTCAATGAGCTTATTTTAGATGCAACAGTAGCAAAAAATTTTGGATGTGATAAATTGATAGTTGGACAAAATCACGCAGGTCTAGGGGCTTTTTATAATGATGGCGAACTTAGTTCTATTTTGGACAACATAGAAGGTATTGATATAAATATTGAAATTATGAGCGAATTTGTATATTGTAATATGTGTAATACTTTGGTAAGCACAAGTGCGTGTCCTCATGGTCATCATCATCATATAAGTTATCGTTCTTCATCTATATTAGAGTTGTTAAAAATCGGTATTATTCCACCAGCTATTTTAATGAGAAAAGAAATAAGTGCTATGATATTAAGTGATTTATTACCACATAGATTAGAAAAATTAAATCAAATTCATCAAAACCTATTTCCTTCTACTGGCTTGCTTGATGATTTTAGTACAAACAATTTCTATGAAAGTCTAATGGATTTATATCAAACTTCATCCTTAACTTAAAAGTTAAAAAAATGAAAAATTTATTACTAATTTTTTTTATTTTTTTATTTATTGGTTGCAGTCAAAAGCAACCAGTACTTTCACAAAGTGCTACGATAATATTTAAAACTCCAGATATGAAATTTTACGATAAAGGATTTTTAATTTATTATGATGATTATATTCATTTGCAAGTTTTAAATGTAGGAACTGTCGTGCTTGATTTAAAAATTTATGAAAATGAAATATGCAAAGATGCTTTGCGATGTTTAAGTTCAAAAGAATTTAATACAAAATATTTAAGTAAAAATTATAATGATAACTTTATGAAAAAATTATTTGAGAGAAAAAAAATAAACTTTAAAGATAAAGAAAATGGGATTTTTATAAAAGTTAAGAAAGATAATTAGGAGGAGGGGGAATTTTTAATGACTTTCCCCCAAAAAAGTCAATATAGTTTTGTAATAATAAGCATTAATAAAACTATAATCACGATAAGATTGCCCATTTTATCCTCCTCTTTATGGACTATGGATGCACATATAAAAAAAGGCAAAGGGTAATTAATCCTTTGCCTTAATGTACACCCTTTAATCCATAAAGGAGAACAAATCTTATCGTTGTATTGGCATTATATTTAAATTATAAATAAATGTCAATATTTTATGGCATAATTAAAGTAAAAATAAATAAAAGAGAAAAAGCAATGAACAAATTTATAGGTGCTCATGTAAGTACGAGTGGCGGAGTACAAAATGCTCCATTAAATGCGATAGAAATAGGTGCAAAAGCTTTTGCACTTTTTACAAAAAATCAAAAAAGATGGGATGCGAAACCCTTTGAAAATAAAACCTTAGATGCTTGGTTTAAAAATCTTGAACTTAGTGGTATTTTACCAAAACATATTTTGCCTCACGATAGTTACTTGATAAATCTTGGAAATCCAGATGAACAAAAACTTATAAAAAGTCGAATGGCGTTTATTGATGAATTAGAGCGATGTGATATCTTAGGACTTGATAAACTTAATTTTCACCCAGGTAGCCACTTGCAAAAATTTAGCAAAAAAGATCCAAATCTTGAAGATAACATTCACAGTGCCGAAGTCCAATGTTTAGAATTAATTTCTGAATCTATAAATATCGCATTAGATAAAACAAAAAATGTAAAAGCAGTGATAGAAAATACAGCAGGACAAGGAACAAATCTTGGATATAGTTTTGAACATTTAGCATACATTATTGATAAAGTTGAAGACAAAAACAGAATTGGTATTTGTATCGATACTTGTCATTTGTTTGCTTCTGGTTATGATATAAGAACAAAAGAAACTTATGATAAAACTTGGGCAGAATTTAACAAAATAGTTGGATTTGAATTTTTAATGGGAATGCATATAAATGACTCAAAATCTACTTTAGGCAGTAAAGTTGATAGACACAACAATTTAGGACAAGGAGAAATTGGCTGGAATACTTTTGAATTTCTAATGAATGACAAAAGAATGGACGATATTCCACTAATTCTTGAAACAACAGATAATTCTATTTGGAAAGAAGAGATAGAAAATATGTATAAATTTGTCGTTTGACTTTTTTGTAAGTTTTTAATATAATGAAATATGCTTAAAAAAGAAAAAATTATACACGATTTGCGTTTACTAAACGATAAATACGAGCAGGATGGGTTTAAAATAATCAGTTTATTTGGCTCATATGCTAGAGAAACAAACGATGTATTTAGCGATGTAGATTTGACATACAAGATTGACCATGACATATTTTATAAAGACAATGCATTTGCCAAGTTAGCCAAGATAGAAGATATTAAAAAAGAACTTGAAAATAATTTTCAAGCAAAAATAGATTTAATTCCTGCAAATACAAAAAATTATTTAGTGCAAGAAAATATTCAAAAAGAACAAATATTAATATGAAAAATAGATGATATAGAATATTTTGTCAAGCAAAGCAACGGCAAAATTATGATAGCACTAGAAGATAGAACACTTAAGCCTGCTATTAGAATGCAGATTATTTCTATTGCCGAACAAT
>JAOZVJ010000105.1 GCA_029938215.1 Arcobacteraceae bacterium
TTGGAATTGAGAAATCATATTTTGATGGTGTATAAACATCATCATCTAAAGCTATAATTTTTATATCTTTATCAATTAAAAACTCTAATTTATCTTGATGTTTAAATATATTATAAAACATATAGATTAGATCAACTCTATCATCAATACTCGTAATACTTTTACTTAGTAAGTTTAAATCATTATTTTCTACTGAACCAGAGGAAATATACTTATCTATATTAATTTTACTATTATTTGGAATTAGTAGATTTGGAAATATTTTATTATTATTTGTTTTAAGTGTAAATATTGAGAGTTCATCAATATATATTACTTTATCTTGTTTTTTATAAGTATTATCTAGACATGGGAATATTTCTAATTCTTGTATTGCTTTATCAATATTATCATAAAAATCAAGCTTACTTAATATATAGTTTTTATGGGTATATGCAAGCATTTCCAATGCTTTATAACTTGCCTCTTGTTTTGTTATCTCTTTTGCAGTAGTTACTATTAATTTAACAAGTTCTTTTAAAATAAATCTATTTTTTGGACTATCATTTATTTCATTTCTAGAACTATTAAGCTCAAAAGTACCATGAACAATAAACGGAAATTTTATATCTATTTTTGTAGGAAAATATGCAAATAATTCATCAATATCATTTTCAAGATTCTTCTGAAGTGCAATTTTCAAATCAAAGTATTCTTCTTCTTCATTTTCCCATAAATCTAAAGGTAACTTGTCTCTTTGTTGATATATTGTATATTTTTCATCCAATTTATCTTTTTTAACATCTAGCATTGTTTCATTATCAACAATTACAGATAATCTTTTGATAGAATTTAAAAATAGCAATATTTCATTTTTAAGTTCACTAAGTTGTTTTTGAATATCTTCTAAGAAATTAGATTTATAACTTATAATTACAGTTGTTGTCCATTTATTATTTTTGTTATCAGTTATTTTAGGTATTGATAAAAAAGGTATTTGTTTTAGTTTTGAAGATTTATCTCTATCTAAAGTTAGTTTATTATGCATTTCAATATCAAATAATTCATCATAAATTTCATCAACTATTTGTTTAGAAAAAATAACATCCATATCATTACTATTAATAGTAATTTGTTCACTCCAGTTTATTATAGAACGAAAACCTAGACCTTTATTTCCTATAAATCTCTTTGTAGTTTTAGAACTAAGATTAGATATCATTAATGATCTTATACCCTCATAACTAAAAGGTTTACAATTTTCTCCTCTATTTGAAATAGTTAATAAGTTTTGTTTAGTATCAAGCTCTATTAAAACTTCATCAGATTTTTCATCATCTGCATTTTGTAGTAATTCTAAGAGTTGTCTTCCATTGTATTCTTTTTCAGTTTCAATTTCTCTATTATAGGCTGAAATCATATCGTATGGGTAGTCTTTACACCATTGTTTTCTTTCTTGTATGGTTTGTATTATTTGTGATTTAATTTGCATTATTCTTGCTACTATTTAACTGTCGCCACTAATATCAAATCCACCATCAGCCCATGCATATAGTCTCATAATTTCAGGATAATCAAAACAATCTTCTAAACTTCCAATATCTTCTAAGGCATCTTGATATGTTGTATAAATATCAAAATCTTTAATAATACTTTCTAGCAGTTGTTGATTGTTTTTATAGTGATTAATTAAACTTTTTAAAATACGATGGTAGTTTTCATTGATAAGGTAAGTAAGTAGCTGTGCATTAACTTCATCAACATCACCTTCTTCATAGTAGCCAGATGTAAAAAACTCTTTATCTACTAATATACTAAAGATATTCATATTTATATCTAATTCTTCTAATATAAATAAATAATCACCAACACTTATTTCCATATCACACTCTATGTTTTCGGATATTGCATAGGCTATTTCTCTTATCTCTTGTAGGCAAAATATATTAAGCATATAAAGACAACTTCTATAACTATCATCAAGTTCATCACTAATAGTAATATCAGATATTTGTTGATTGTCATATAGCCAATCTATATTATAGTGTAAATCTGTTTTTTCAAATGTCTCTTGCATTTTGTTTATAGTTTTCATTTTTACTTATTCCCTCGTAAAATATCTAAAAACAATTGATTTCTACCTAATGCATCTTCTACCATAGTTTCTAGTGTCAAAATATGAATAACAGAGTTTAATTCTTCATGATACAAATAAAACATTTCACCTTTTGTTGTATATGTTTTTTTAATACCAGGTGTTAATCTAATCTCTTTTTTTGTTTCAGGATTAAATGTTGTAATCAAATATGACCATATACGAACTTCTTCACCATCTTTTTCAAAATGTTCTTTTATTTTATCTGTATATTTATAAAGCTCATTTAATCCACCTGCATTTTTTTCTCCAGTAGCATCACTACCTTTAAGTTCAATAATTATAATCTCTTTTATATCATTTTTACTTTTAGTAAATATACAAATATCAGGTCTTGTATTTTTATCCTTATCGCTTAACCCTAAAATATTGTTAATAGTATCATCACTATGAGCATAGCTATAAATCATAAATCTTTCATCAAAAAGCCAAAGATTGTTATCTTTGTATGATTTGTCATCGCCATTTCTTGTTTTAGTTTTCATTATTTTATTATGAATAATAGTTTCATTTGATTTCTTATTTGGATTATCAATATCTGATTTTATATCATTAATTATTTTTTCTCTATCAAATATATATTCAGCAAGTTCTGCTTGATTACTTGTATATAGCCTTTGTTCATAATCGTCTTTACTGATATTTCTACTATCTCTAATATACTCTTTGTCTGAATTAAATCTCTCTTTTGCTTCTTTTATAATCTCAGCACTTGTTGATTTATTTGTACTTTCCTTAATATATGTTGCTAGATAAGGAGCTGATTTTAAACTTTCTTTTTGATTTGATTTAGTCTTTTCTTCTATATCAATACCGATACTTTTACATATGTTATCAATGCTTACAAATAGTTTACGATTAATAGTATCCCAATCTAAAGCATCATTAAAAAGTGTCTTGTCTTTATCTTTTATACTAAAACTATTTCTTATTTCATCTACTTTTCTATCAAAATATTTAGAACTTACAAAAAATAGCAATCCCTTATCTTTACCTGTTCTAAATTTTAGACCTAATGTATCTTTTTTTACACTTCTTCTATCAGCACAATAATGTCCTTTGATAGATGAACCTTTTTGTTTATATGAAACTATAAATTGTTCTTCTTTTCCTCCAACTTTTATTGTAAAATTCTTATCTTTAAAACCTACACCATGTTCTTTTGCTTCAATAGTAGATACAAGTTTTTCATCAATATAAAACTTAATAAATAAGTTCTTTTCTTCATCTACCATAAATTTAAATATAGATAGAAAGTGTCCTATTATTTCTTTCTCTTCCTCTTGGAAATTTACATTTATATCTCTATTATATACATTGATAAAGTCTATTTTTGTCTTTTTTACTAATGGCTCATTTTCAAGTTTTATTAGTTCTATCTCTTCCATATCTAAATCAAAACTAAACTTTACATTTGAATTATTATTATAACTTGTAAATTTTGCTTTATCACAAAGAGTTAAGTATGTAAATCTACCAACACCCTTACAGCCTAATTTTTCTTTATAATCTGACAAGTAATGATTAAAAGAATCTATATTTTTGTCTGTAAAACCATCTCCGTTATCTATAATAGTAAAGTTTTTTACTCTTCTTTTTTCTTCTGTAATATCTACTGGTAAAGTTTCAAAATAAATATCTATTTCCGTAGCATTTGCTTGAATACTATTAGTTATAGCTTCTTCTAAGATACTTGTTAATTTAAAATTATCAGGAAGTTTTTTTAATATTTGTTTTGTTGTTACTATTGGCATTTATACTTCCTCTAACTCTTGACTTATCACACTAATAAATCCAGATGTCTCTAATTGTTCTTTAATTTCTATATCCGTATATCCATCATTTTTACAATATTCAACCAGACTAATTAAATCTTCTCTTCTTCTTGATAATGATTCATGATTTAAATTAAAAACATCTACCGTTTTTTTAATTTTTACTTCTTCAACTATTATTTTACCTTTATTTGTGTATTGAAATTTAATATTATTAATTACAGGGTTATAAATATTAACATATTCAGATATTTGTATGCCACTAGTATTATACTTATTATCTTTAAAATTTGCTCCAAAATTATTATCTTTTGTAGCTACAATAAGATTATCCCAGTTAAATGTTAAATTAGGGAAATGTGCTCTTTTTTTATAATGATCAATATGACATTCTTCCAATTCATTAATATAAATTTCAGTATATCCACATAATCCATTTTGCTCATCTGTTAAAATTTGTAATCTAGCATTTTGAAATATATCTGCAAACTGATTATGAAAACAATTCCAGTCAGTACAAATATTTTTGTAATTATTATTATTAAAATAATCTAAAGGTGTAAGCTTATTTATCTTTCGCATTTTTATCTCTTTTGATCTTTGCAAGTTTTAATTTTAAAAAATCTATATCATCTTCCCCTATATCTTGTCCTAACTTTTCTAGTTTTTCATTAAAAGTTTCTTCATTATATTCACTTGAATATAAATAATCTTGTAAATGATTAATTGCATCATCAACATCTCTAAATCTTAGTCCTTCTAAATCGAAAAAATCAATTAAAAGACTATCAACAGGCTTTCCATATGGATTAAATGAAAGCTCTCTTATTAGTGCTTTATTATCTTCTTTTTCCATAATTTTTAATTGTTTTTTTCTTAATCCTGAAATTATATTAGCTGAATGAGAACTAATTATAAAAGATGTTTTACTATCCAAAGTATCTTCTTTAACTAAAACTTTTTGCACAAAATCTCTTTGCCATTTTGGATGTAAATATGTATCAGGCTCATCAAGTAAAAATAAAGTATTTTCAGTAGATAATAACTCTTTTAATCCTAGGATTATAAGTAGTTGTTTTTCACCTTCGCTTAAATTATTTGATGATATGATTTTATCATCTTTATTTATCATTATTTCAATATTCTCTATCAATCCATTAGCTTGTAAAGTTGTAAGGTATTCAAAAAGCTTTTTTTCTTCTCCATAAAACTGCATTAAATCAAGAAGTCTATCTTTAGATTTTATACTAAATGTTAACTGATCTAATGAATCATCAAGTACAGTTATATCATAACTCATAATTTTTAGTAGAAAATTTGCTAAATCACCTTTTAATCCCCATTGTCCATCTAAATTAATTTTTGATTTTGCCCAAGATGGTTTTCTAAGGGTGATATTTATTTCTTTAAATCCATTTATATTAAATTGTTCTTGCAGTATTTCAGGGATTCTAAATTCATAACTTAATAATCCAACCAGTATTGGAAAAAAGTTTTCAGGTAAAAAATAGAAAAAAGGCTGTTCTATATTTATAGTACCATCTAAAGATTTATCAATAAAATTTTCTTTTTGAAATGAA
>JAOZVJ010000106.1 GCA_029938215.1 Arcobacteraceae bacterium
ATAAAGTTGAAAAAGGTCAAGTGGTTGCTATTTTAGAAGCTATGAAAATGGAGATTGATATTGAAGCACCATGTGCTGGTACTGTTAGTTCTGTTGCTGTTAAACAAAATGATGCTGTTGAAGAAGGTCAAACAATAGCTGTCATTAGCTAACTAATACAATATTTTGGAGATTTAAATGAATAGAAAGATAATTGCCTCTGCGCTAATTATATTTTTGGGTTTTTTTAGTGTTGCTACATTTGCAAGTAATACTGAAGAGCCTACAGAAAAAAAAGAATATCAACATAAAACTTTAAGTCAATTGGCTAGTTCATTTTATCAAACTACGGGAATAAATGCTTTGATAAACCCTAGTGATAAAGTAATGACTTCTGAGCCACATAGCGAAGATGCTAGAGTTATGACAACATTTGAGCAAACATGGGGAAGATTAATTATGTTTTTTCTTGTGTTTATTCTGTTTTATTTGGCTATCGCAAAGGGTTTTGAGCCATTATTGTTATTGCCTATTGCGTTTGGTGGATTATTGGCAAATATTCCACTTGCAAATATAGGTGGCGAACATGGTATGCTTGGGATTATTTACAATATGGGTATTGCAAATGAGTTTTTCCCACTTTTGATTTTTATGGGAGTAGGGGCTATGACTGATTTTGGTCCACTTCTTGCAAATCCTAAAACTGCTTTACTTGGTGGTGCTGCACAATTTGGGATTTTTGGTTCTTTGGTTGGTGCAGTTGCAATTGGTTTTGATCTGCAACAAGCATCGGCTATTTCTATTATAGGTGGTGCAGATGGTCCTACTTCTATTTTTATTGCGAATCGACTTGCTCCTGAGATGCTTGGAGCTATTGCGGTTGCGGCATATTCTTATATGGCTTTAGTTCCTGTAATTCAACCTCCAATTATGAAAGCACTTACAACGGAAAAAGAACGAAAAATGAAAATGCCAGCTTTGAGAAAAGTTAATTCTTTGGAAAAATTAATTTTACCTATTTTGATTTTGATGATGGCTATTTTAATTTTACCAGAATCTACTCCGCTTATTGGGGCATTTGCATTTGGTAATTTTGCAAAACAATCTGGGGTTGTGGACAGGCTTAGTGATACTATGCAAAATTCATTAATCAATATTGTTACTATTTTTTTAGGACTTGGTGTTGGAAGTAAATTAGCGGCTGATAAATTTTTAGTACTTGATACAATGGGGATTATGGTAATTGGTCTTATTGCATTTAGTGCTGGAACTGCTGCTGGTGTGATTATGGCTAAAATTATGAATAAACTAAGCCCAGATGATGCACAAATCAATCCTTTAATTGGAGCAGCAGGAGTTAGTGCTGTGCCAATGTCGGCAAGAGTTGTGAGTAAAGTGGGTCAAGAATATGACAAATCAAATATTCTTTTGATGCATGCTATGGGTCCAAATGTTGCAGGTGTAATTGGTTCGGCAGTTGCGGCTGGTGTACTTTTATCAATCTTTAAATAAATAGGAAAAATAAAAAATGTCTGATATTAAAAACTCACTTGGTTTAGAAAATGTAGGTCAGGTTTATAGAAATCTTGATATTGATACTCTAATAGATCATGCAGTTGAAAATGAAGGAGCTAAAATTAGCTCTCAGGGTGCCTTGATGATAGATACTGGAATATTTACAGGAAGAAGTCCAAAGGATAAATATTTTGTAGATGCAAGTCCATCAAATAAGCATATTTCATGGGGAAATATAAATCAACCAATAACAAAAAGTATTTATGAAGATTTACTTAAGCAAGGAAAAACACAATTAAGTGGAAAAGACTTATATGTTACAGATGTATATTGTGGAGCTAGTAAAAATAGTAGAAAATCTATAAGAATTATTACAGAAGTAGCGTGGCAGTCTCATTTTATACAAAATATGTTTATTGCACCGACTAAAAAAGAATTAGAAAATTTTAAACCTGAATTTACTTTATATAATGCTTGTAAAACTGTAAATCCAAATTTTAAAGATCAAAACTTAAATTCTGAAGTTTTTGTTGCATTTGATGTAGAAAAAAATGAAGCTGTTATTGGGGGAAGTTGGTATGCTGGCGAAATAAAAAAAGGTATTTTTTCTATGATGAACTATTGGCTTCCTCTTGATGGTAAGATGGCTATGCATTGTTCTGCAAATATAGGAGAAAATGGTGATACAGCACTTTTCTTTGGGTTGTCAGGAACTGGAAAAACTACGCTTTCTACTGATCCTCGTAGAGCATTAATTGGTGATGATGAGCATGGTTGGGATGATGATGGAGTATTTAATTTTGAAGGCGGTTGTTATGCAAAAGTTATTAATCTTGATCAAAAAAGTGAGCCAGAAATATATGCAGCTATAAAAAAAGGTGCTATTTTAGAAAATGTTGTAGCTGATAACGAAGGTAATGTGGATTTTGCTAATGGAGTAAAAACAGAAAATACAAGAGTTTCATATCCAATAAATCATATTGAAAATATTCAAAAAGGTAGTATCGCAGGACATCCTTCAAATATAATATTTTTAAGTGCAGATGCTTTTGGTATTTTGCCTCCAGTTAGTAAACTTACAAAAGAACAAGCTATGTATTATTTTTTAAGTGGATATACTGCAAAAGTTGCAGGAACTGAGAGAGGAATTACCGAACCAACTGCTACTTTTAGTGCATGTTTTGGTGAAGCATTTTTGCCATTACATCCTACAGCTTATGCCAAACTTCTTGGAGAAAAAATTGACAAATATGAAGTTAATGTATATTTAGTAAATACCGGATGGACTGGCGGTTCTTATGGTGTTGGAAAAAGAATGAGTATAAAAGATACAAGAACTTGTATTAATTCAATACTTGATGGTTCTATCAAAAATTCTGAGTTTGAAACAACAAAAACATTTAGATTTAGTGTTCCAAAAACGTTGGGTAATATTGAACCAAAAGTATTAAACCCTAGAGAAGCATGGGAAAATAAAGACGAATTTGATAAAAAACGAGATGAACTTGCAGAAATGTTTATAGAAAATTTTAAAAAATATTTGACTAATGATAAAGATTTCGATTTTACATCAGCTGGTCCAAAAATTTAAAAACTAATAATGTAAAATATTTAAAAAAGAGAGTTAATTTTGACTCTCTTTTTTTATTGCGTTTGATTAATAATATAAAATGGAGAGAAAATGCTAATTGCAGATTTTTTAACGAATATAGAAAATAATTGTAGTGAAATATCATCACTTTGCGTGAAACATATAATTGATAAATTATATAAAAATATTGATGAAGCAGATGAATTGGAATTAAAACAAAATTTTTCAGATTATAATATTTATAATAAATATCTAAATGATTATGCAGGAACTATTTACAATAAGTATTCTTCAAATATAGATAAAGTTTATATAGATATATGTAATTTTTTAAAAATAGATATTGACAATCAATATACAGTAGAGCATATAATTACTAAATTAGAACGACAAGAACCAAGTAGCCTTTTGAAAATAGAAGATGACGATATAAAGATACAAGCTGTTGAAAATTTTGAAGATAAGCTAAATGCAGTATTATCATCAAATTATTATAATAAAAATAAAGAGCAATTTAATGAAAGAGTAGAAAAAATATCTAAGAATCTAATGCTTATTAAAAATGTATTACAAATAAAAGATTAACCTTCTATTTGTATCTCTTCTTTAATTTTTAAACCAAAACCATTTAATCCAATAAAAGAGTATTTCCCTCCACTTGTAATAAGTTTTATTTCAGAAACTTCTAATTTATTTAAAATTTGTGCGCCAATTCCAAAATCCTTCATATTTTCATTTTTATTGTCATTGTTATTTAAAAAAACTAAAATACCACCATTTGATTGTAAGAAATTAATTGTTTTTAGCATTGATTGAAGTAAGCCATCATTTAAAAATAAATTTATATCAGATTGTACGGTATGAAATTTAACTGCTGATATTGATTGAATATATCCAAATTGTATGATAGTATGCTGATTTTTCAAATGATCTTCAAAAATTCTCTTAGTAACTTTTGAGTTGAAAAAAATATCAGAAGAACTTGATATTTCTTTTACAAGTGATTCATAAGCAAGTCTATATTCAACCAAATCAGAAATATAAATTTGTGTCATATTATGTTTTTTTGCAAATATATCAAGATCATCTCTTCTTGCCATTGTGCCATCTTCTTTCATTATTTCACAAATAACACTTTCGCCATTTAAACCTGCTAATCTACATAAATCAACAGAACCCTCAGTATGTCCAGTACGAACTAAAACACCGCCATCTTTTGCTATTAATGGAAAAATATGCCCAGGCTTTACGAGTTCATTTGGATTGCTTATTGGATTGCTAAGTATTCTAATGGTATCATCTCTTTCTTGTGCACTTATTCCAGTGCTAGCTTTTGCACAATCGACAGATACTGTAAAAGCTGTTTCATATGATGAAGTATTACTTGAGACCATTGGATTAAGCTTAAGTCTATTAGCCGTTTCTCTAGGTACTGCTACGCAAATGAGACCCTTGGCATGTGTTGCCATAAAATTTACTTTTTTATCTGTACTTAAAGCTGCAGAATAAACCAAATCACCCTCATTTTCTCTATTCTCGTCATCAAGCATTATGACCATATTCCCTTTTTTAATCTCTTCAATTGCTCTTTTTGTTCTTTGAATTGCATTCATATTTTCTCTTTTATTGTAATTTATAAATCGTATTTTATCAAAATGAGAATAGGAGTTTCCTGAAAATAAATCTTTATTAGTGCCTAATTTATTAAATTTTTCAAAAAGCCAAAAATACCCTTGACAAAAAGAAAAAAATTGACTATAATTTCAGCCACATAACAAATGATATTTGTTTTTGATGGGGTATCGCCAAGCGGTAAGGCACTAGCTTTTGGTGCTAGCATTCCTAGGTTCGAATCCTAGTACCCCATCCATAAAATTCCAAGTCGCGGAATAGAGCAGCACGGTAGCTCGACGGGCTCATAACCCGTAGGTCGCTGGTTCAAATCCAGCTTCCGCAACCAATCAACAATCGTAATAGCAATAGATACAAAGATTTTTAAAATTGTAATTATATTTAAGTTTTGTTTAGGTGTCCTTTTAGGTGTCCTTTTTAAATTTGAATATTCATAGTGGTAATGTTATTATTACCAGTCTAAATAATATTACTAACTCAAAATAATAAATTTACTACCTAGTATTATTATTGTTACCACCCTATACAACATAAATTTACTACCCAGTATTATTATTGTTACCACCCTTATTAAAGTATCCCGTACTAATCAGTTATACAGAAATTAAAAACCCTACATTTACAAGGTTACATTTAACTCTTATAATTAAAATATAGTATTTATATTACGTAGAAATAAGCTAAATAAACTTTATTATAATTTATAAGT
>JAOZVJ010000028.1 GCA_029938215.1 Arcobacteraceae bacterium
GAACAGCATCATAGACATAAAGTAGATAGCCCTAGTGGTACAGCACTTACTTTAGCAGAACATGCAGCAGATGCTAGAGGATTGGATTTGGATAAAGTAAGAGTTTCTGGAAGAGATGGAATAATAGGTGCAAGAACTAAAGATGAAATAGCAGTTATGAGCCTAAGAGGCGGTGATATTGTAGGTCGTCATACGGCTGGCTTTTATAATGATGGCGAATTTATAGAATTAAATCATACAGCAACAAGTAGAAATACTTTTAGTCGTGGAGCTATAAAAGCATCAAAATGGTTAGTAAATCAAGAAGCTGGATTATATAGTATAAATGATTGTTTAGGATTATAAAATTATGATAAAAATATCTTTTCATTTTTTACTTAAAACTCAAGGGGTTTTATAATGTGTGCAATAGTTGGAATTTATGGAAATGAAGATGCTGCAAAATTAGCATCAGCAGCACTTTTTGCTATGCAACATAGAGGGCATGAAGCTACAGGAATCAGCACTGGTGGAGACGATAGTAAAAAGATTTTTACTGTTAAAGGTCGTGGATTTGTAAGGGATGTTTTTGATGAAAAGGCTTTTAGTGTCTTAAAAGGAAATATGGCAATAGGTCATAATAGATATTCAACAGCAGGAAGTGAATCTGTTTTTGATTCTCAGCCTATAGATGCAAAATATAAACTTGGTGAAATTTCAATTGTTCATAATGGTAATTTAATAAATAAAAATGAAGTAAGACAAAGACTTATTGATGAAGGTTCAATCTTTCAAACTGGTATGGATACTGAAAATTTAATTCATCTAATTGCAAAATCTAGTCAAGATAAATTAAGAGATAGAATTACAAAATCAGTCAAAAAACTAAAAGGTGCTTATAATTTTATAATTCAAAGTAGAAGTAAACTTTTTGTTGTAAGAGATCAATATGGAATACGACCTTTAAGTCTAGGAAAATTAAGAAGTGGTGGTTGGATAATTGCTAGTGAGACTTGTTGTTTTGACTTGGTTGATGCAACATTTGTAAGAGATGTAAACCCAGGTGAAATGTTAATTTTTAGTAAAGATTTTGAAGAGCCTGAATCATTTCAGCTTTTTGAACCTGACTATAGACCTTGTGCTTTTGAATATATTTATTTCGCAAGACCAGATAGCGTAATAGATGGTAAAAATGTTTATAATACAAGAAAAAATATGGGTAAAGCTTTGGCATTAAAAGATAAAGATTTACTAAATGCAGATATGGTAATTCCTGTGCCAGATAGTGGAGTTCCTGCAGCTTTAGGATATTCTGAACAAAGCGGAATTCCTTTTGAGCTTGGAATTATAAGAAATCACTATATAGGAAGAACTTTTATAGAGCCAACTCAAGCTATTAGAAATATGAAAGTAAAAATGAAGTTATCACCTATGAAATCGTTGATTAAAGATAAATCTTTAGTTGTGATTGATGATAGCCTTGTAAGAGGAACAACAAGCAAAAGAATAGTAAAAATGCTTAAAGATGCTGGAGCTAAAGAGGTTCATTTTAGAGTTGCAAGTCCTGAGATTAAATATCCTTGTTATTATGGTATTGATACTCCTACAAAAGATGAATTAATCAGTGCAACAAAAACTAAAGAAGAAGTGTGCGAAATTATTAAAGCTGATAGTTTAGAATATCTTTCAATTGAAGAGTTAAAAGGCGCAATAGGAAAAGATAGAAATTATTCGCTTGTAAGTTTTGATGGGGATTATTTCGTTAAATAATTAAATTTGATAATATATGAATTGTGCTGTAAAAAAAGATTTGGGATTGCTAAAACAAAAAACATTAAATACTATTGGTAGATATTGGAGAAAAAAGTATGAGGATAAAGTATATAAAATACCGATAAATATTTCTGGTTTTACTTGTCCAAACATAGATGGAACGGTGTCAAAAGGCGGTTGTACTTTTTGCGAAAATGACTCTTTTGCTCCAAATTTATCAAAAGAAAAAAAGTCAGATTTTAAGTTGCATCCACAAAACAATGAAAATCCATATTTGGAAAATCAATTATTGCAATTACAAACTCAATTTGAAGCTACAAAAGCTAAGTTGATTAAGAAGTTTGGTGCAAAGAAATTTATAATTTATTTTCAATCATTTACAAATACTTATGCTCCTCTTGATACACTTAAAACTCTATATGAAAAAGCTTTAAGTTTTGATGATGTTATTGGGCTAAGTATAGGTACTAGAACTGATAGCGTAACGGATGAAATTTTAGATTTTTTGCAAGAATTATCAAATCGTCCAATATATGAAAATTCTAAATTTAATTATGAAATATGGCTAGAATATGGTATTCAATCGGTTTACGATAAGACATTGGAAAAAATTAATCGTGGACATAATTTTGAAAATATAAAAAAGTGGATAAAAAAAACAAAACAAAGAGGTTTGTTGGTTTGTGGGCATATTATATTTGGTTTGCCAGATGAAGATCAAAATATGATGATACAAAGCACAGTACAATCTTTAGCTTTAGGAATTGATTCTATAAAATTTCATCCATTGTATGTGGTAAAAAATACAATTCTTACCAAAGATTTTAAGAATGATAAATTTCATCCAATAACAGAAAAACTTTACATAGATACTTTAATAAAATCAATTAAATTAATTCCTGAACATATTTCAATCTCAAGAGTAACTGCTGGTATTGAAGATGATAGCTTGTTGGCTCCTACTTGGTGTAAAAATAAACATAAGCAAATGTATAATATAAAGCAAGCACTTTTAAAAGAAAAATTGATATACTGACGTATGTTATTACTTTTTACTGTACTTTTAATTTTTATTTTATTATCAAGAGCAGTAGAAACATCTTTTAAAATACCCACAACTCTAACTTTAATAGTTTTTTCTTTTCTTTTGTCTTTTATTTTTCCAGATATTTTAACAATTTCAAATGAAGAATTTGATGAAATTTTATATTTAATGTTACCAGTTATTTTATTACCTGATATACTTAATATTTCAGCATTCCAACTTAAAAAACACTATAAAGTAATAATTCATTTAGCTGTTGTTTCTGTAATATTGTCTATTTTTATCGCAGTTTTTATTACGCCTTTTATATTGCCAGAATATAAATTTACAATTGGTATGCTAATGGCTTTGTTTTCAATGCTTATGGCAACAGATGCAATTACTGTTGCTAGTATTATGTCAAAATTCAAATTACCAGAAAAATTAAAAATATACGCAGAATCAGAGTCTTTGTTTAATGATGTTACAGCGTTAATTATCTATTATTTTATTGCATTACCTTTAATAAATGGTGGAAATTTGACAATACTTGATATCAATACAACATTGTTAAAAGTTTTATTTTTATCTACGATAATAGGCGTTGTTATCGCTTGTGTAGGATACTTTACTATTAAAATTTTAAAAAATTCATTTGATCAATTTTTAGTAATTTATTTAGTTGTTGTTATATCTTTTATGGTTGCAGAACATTTTCATATTGCAGGAATTTTATCGATTGTAACTTCTGTATTAACATTTAAATATTTAGTACAAAAAGAATTGTCTAAAAATAAAATTAGAAATTTTAATGAAGAAAATGCGGCAGATATAGAATTGTCTTTAATGGCATTAATAAAAAAAGTTCCTGCTCTTACCAAAAGAGATTTTAGGGAGTATAAAAAAGAGTCTGAATTTATAGGAATATTTGCAAATGCAATAGTATTTATGATTGTTGCAAATATAATTGATATACATTTATTATTTAATTATTATAAAGAAATTTTAGTAATTTTTGTGCTTACTACAATAATAAGATTTTTTGCAATTGGGGCAACGATATGGAAACTTAAATTGCCTTTTAGGTGGGCAAAATCTTTGACTTATTCTGGTGCTAAAGGAGCGCTAGCTATTATTATGGTTCATTCTTTGCCAAATGATTTTATATACAAAGAGATGTTTGATGCAATTGTTGTTGGTAATGTATTATTAACAACTTTTATTTATACTATTTTGTTGATGATACATATTAAAAATAATCAAAATGAATATAAAAATGATTGTAAAAACTTAGAAAATAAAGAAGATAATAAAATTTCAACAAAAAATTTAATTGATTTTATGGAAAAAGACATTGAAACTGGAGCCTATACACAATCTTTTATTGAAGATATTCTTGAAAAAGAATTATCAAGAACGCAAAGATATAAAACAGAACTTTCTTGTATTTTACTAGATATAAAAAATAAAAAAGATAATGAAAGTATATATAAAATTATAGGGGAAATAATTTCTGGAAAAATTAGGATAAATGATTATTTTGGCAAATTAGAAAATAATAAATTCATAATACTAGTAGCAAATACTTCTTTAAGTGGAGCAATGGTATTGACAGAAAAAATTGAAAATCTTTTTAAAAAAGATAAAACAATAAACTCATATACTAAAATATCTTTTGGAATAACACAAATAAGTGATATAGATACTTACGAATCAATTATGGAAAAACTTGATGATGCAATAATAAGGGCAAAAAATAAAAAAATTGCAGGAAGAATAGAAATAGAAGCATAATTTGAAATAACCTTGTAACAATTTGTATTTAAAACTTTAATTTAGTTTAGCTATTGATGTAGGTCAGATAATTTTAAATAAAAAAAAGATATAATTTACAGATTTTAAATCTAATAAAAGGAAGAGATATGTCTAAAGAAACTAATAGACGAGATTTTCTTGGAATGTCATTTGCAGCTGTAGCTGCAGTTGGAGGAGCAGCATCGCTTGTTGGTATGAAACAAGCATGGGATCCACTTCCATCTGTATTAGCGGCGGGGTATACAACAATAGACCTTGCAGCAATTGACCTAAAACCAGGGAAACCACAAACATTTAAGTGGAGAGGTAAACCTATATTTGTTCTTGAAAAAACAACAGATATGGAAAAATTTGATGGCGATTTAGTAATAGGTGACAAGAGATACACAGTAGCAATTGGGCTTTGTACTCATCTTGGTTGTATTCCAGCATGGAAAAAAGATGTGTGGAAATGTGCATGTCATGGTGGTGAGTTTAATGCAAATGGTCAAGAAACATTTGGACCACCACCAAAACCACTCATTATACCTCCGTTTAAAGTAGAAGGAACTATTCTTACTCTTGGAGAAGATGGTCCAGAATCTAAAGCTATGATAGTAGCAAGAGCGTAAGGGGTAAAGAATGGCAGAAATTAAAGAATCACTTTTTAGCGCAGAAGGTCTTGATAAAAGATTAGCTACTAAAAAGTTTTGGAAAGTTATGATGACGGAATATTGGATTCCAAAAGATATTAACTTTTTATGGGCACTTGGAGTTGTGTTGGCAGTAACATTTACTATTTTAATTATTACTGGAATTTTTCTAATGATGTATTATAAACCAGATACTGCTTTGGCATTTGATAGTGTAAATTATACAATTATGCAAGAAGTTGCTTATGGTTGGTTGTTTAGACATATGCATGGTGTTGCTGCGTCAGTTATATTTTTAGTTATATATATTCATATGTTTACAGGTATCTATTATGGTTCATATAAAAAAGGTAGAGAGATGATTTGGATCTCTGGTATGCTTTTATTTGTAACTTTTAGTGCTGCTGGATTTTCAGGATATATGCTTCCTTGGGGACAAATGTCTTATTGGGCAGCTGCTGTTATTACTAACTTATTTGCTGGTGGATCTTTAGAAGCATGGGGACTTGTAGAATGGATTAGAGGAGGATTTGCTGTTAATGATGCAACTCTTACTAGATTTTTTATGCTACATGTATTTCTTTTACCAATAGTTATTTTAATGATTATTGTAATGCATTTCTATACATTAAGAATCCCGCATGTTAATAATCAATCTTCAGAAGATATTGATTTTGATGCAGAAGCTGAAAAATATTTATCAGGAAATAAAAAAGATTCTAAAGTAATTCCTTTTTGGCCTGTATTTTTATCAAAAGATTTTGCTGTTGTTGGTATATTTTTGATTTTCTATTTTTATTTAGTATTTTTTAATTATAACTTTGCGATGGATCCAGTTAATTTTGATCCAGCAAATTCTATGGTTACGCCTGCACATATTTATCCAGAGTGGTATTTCTTGTGGTCTTATGAAACATTAAGAGGACCATTTTTTGATATGTTTGGTATGAAAGCTGGTGATATTGGTCTTATAATATTTGGTTTAGCACAAATGATTTTTTTAGTGTTTCCATTTTTAGATAAAGACCCAGAAATTAAACCTGCGTATCAAAGACCAAGATTTCATATTTGGTTTTGGATAATGATTATAGATTTGGTTGTACTTTCTGTTTATGGTAAATTGCCTCCAACAGGTGCAAATGCATGGGTAGGATTTTATGCTACAGCTTTATTTTTAATATTATGGATAAGCTTACCATTTGTTACAAAAGCTGATGCAAAAGCAAGAGGAGCGCTATAATGAGAGAAATAAAAATATTTATAGTAATTGCATTTTTTACGGGTGCTTTATACTATGGAGTTGAGCCATTTGCTCATACTCAATTACATAAGCATGTTGATGCTCCAGAGTATAACTTTAAAGATGTTGATGGTTTAAAAGAAGGTTTAACTGGAAATGCTGAAGCAGGTGCTACTTTGGTTCAATCAAATTGTATTGTTTGTCACGCAGTTTCAAAAGCAGGATTTCCTCCAATGATGGATGACGCTTCTAGTGCTGCTAGTTATGGTGTTGTTCCTCCTGATTTAAGTTGTTCTGGGCATTTATATGACGCTAATTATTTAGCTGCATTTATAAAAAATCCGGCAAAAGCTTCTAAAACTGAACATAAATTTACAGATGGTGCAGTTCATCCAATGCCAAATTATGATTGGATGCAACCACAAGAGATTGCTGATATGGTAGCATATTTACAATCGATTTGTCCAAAAGAAATGACAAATAAAGAAGTGTTTGCTCAAGCTTGTAAAAGATGTCATAGTATAAAATATGGTGATTTCCATGGTGGAACTATGATATCACAAACTCCAGAGGCTAATATAAAAGCATATATGGGAACAATTCCTCCTGATTTATCACAATACATTAGAAGTAGAAGTGAAAATTATTTGCATGAATTTATTAACGATCCGCAAAAACATCTTGAGGGTACAGCTATGCCAAGAGTTGGTTTAACAAAAGCTGCAGAAGATCAAGTTGTTGCATATATGCAAGAAGTTGGAGATAGTAAAAAACCAGAAAGAGATGCTCTTGGTCCAAAATTCTTAGGTTATCTTGTAATTTTTGCATTATTTGCATGGTTATGGAAATCTAAAATTTGGCGAGAAGTTCACTAAGTAAAAGGAGAAATGATGAAATTAACGAAAATTTTAGCAGCTGCTGTACTTAGTGTAACAGTTGCAAGTTCAAACGACATAATGATGGAATCTATGGCTACTATGGATAATGGTATGAGCATGATTCAAAAAGGTTTTATGAATAATAATTTAAAACTAGTAAAAGAAGGTATGACTTTGGTAAATAAAGGAAATAATCAATTTTCAAATCCAAAGCTTATAAAAAAATATTTACCAAAAGATAAAAGACATATGGTAAATGTTGCTGAAAATCAAGCAAAAAGAATTACGCTTGATTTGAATGTTCTTGAAATTAGACTTGACAATAAAGCATACACAAGTGCAGCAACAGCATATTCTGATATGTTAAATGCTTGTTCTAGATGTCATGCGATAGTAAGAAATTGGTAATATAATTTTTTGCTTTTAAAAAAGAGAGGCTTTTTGGTCTCTCTTTTTTTATTTCTAATAATTAAATCAATATTTTAGAAGCAATACTTAAAACTGCTGTTTCACTTTTCAATATTAATTTAGAATTTATACCAACTATTTTTTTATCGTTAATCATGCTTATTTCATTATTAGAAAACCCACCCTCACAACCTATAATAATAGTATTTATATTTTCTTTTTTATTATCTATGTGATTGTCGGAAAAATTAAACATATAAGAAGTTGGATATAAATTTAAGAATTTATCTAAACTATCACATATTTCTAATTGCATTAAATTACTTCTGCCACATTGTTGAGATGAATTTATAAGTATTTTATTTAATTTATCAAAATTTATCTTAAATTGTTTTTGTGAATATTGACAATATATGAAAGATATTTTTTCAACGCCCAATTCATTTAAGCTTGGCAAAACTTTTTCAATAGATTTTGGATCAATTATACACCATCCAATATGCAGAGTTTTTTCTTGCATAAATTCTTTTTCTTCTTGATTTATCAAATTTAGTAAAGTCTGTTTTTTATCAATATTTATAATTTTGTATTCGTATAAAATATTATCTTTTAAATTTCTAAAAAATAAATTTTTATCTATTTTTGCTCTTCTTACTTTAAAAAGATATCTGTGTAAATCACCATCTATGATTAATGATGTTTTCCCGCTATTTTCGTGGTAAGTAAATTGCATCTTTTAAAAAATTAAAGAGATAATAAAAGTAAATACAATAGCACTTATTTCAGCTAAATAAATCTTTTTTGCATATATTGTAAATTCTTCTTGTTTTTGCTTGTCTGTTGATTTTATGACTCTCATTTTTTTGTATCTTTTAATCTCTAGAATCATAATTAAAATAGTTGCGATAATCATAAGAATTACTGTTGGACTAAGGTCATGAGAATAAGCCGCTACTATTGCACCAGTATAAGCTACAATTATATTAAAAAAATGATAAATTGGTGTCATTACTTTTAATCTTCTGGTAAGATAAATAAAATTTGTAATATTTAAAACACTATATATATTAAAAATCATAATGCCTAATAAAATTAAAATTGCAATTACATGCGTAAAAATTGAAGTTGAAACAAAATCCATATAATAAGCCTCTATAATTTTTTTTGGTATTATAACACACATCGACTTATGTCGATTTGATTTACAAAAGATTTAACAATTAGGAAACATTATGTCAGTATCGGTAAAAGAAGCATTTGAGTTAATAATAAAAAATATAAAATCAATACAAAAAAAAGAACTTGTTAAAATTGAAGATAGTTCATTTAGAATATCAACTCAAACTATAAAAGCAACTTATCCGCTTCCAAGATTTGATAATTCTGCAATGGACGGATACGCTGTATTTGTTGGCGATGCTGGTAAAAAAATAAAAGTTGTTGATAAAATTTTTGCTGGTGATGATAAAAACTTAGTTTTAGAATCAAATACTGCGGTTAAGATTATGACAGGAGCAAAAGTACCACAAGGAACATCGGCAATAGTTCCGCAAGAAAATGTGGAAGAATTAGATGATAATTATATAATTTTGCCACAAAAATTAAAAGAAAATCAACATATAAGATTTATAGGCGAAGATATACAGATTGATGATATTATGTTAAATGAAAATGAAGAGATAAATTATGCAACTATATCTCAATTAGCGTCGCAAGGAGTATGCGAAGTAGAGTGTTTTGCAAAACCAAGAGTTGCTGTATTTGGTAGTGGGGAAGAATTAAGACCTCATTATGAAAAAATAAAATCTTATCAAATATATAATTCAAATACTCCAACATTGGTAAGTCGTTGTAGAGAATTAGGCTGTGAAGCTACTTTTGTTGGAAGTGCTAAAGACAGTTTGGATGATATAAAAAAACATATATCAAAAAGTTTGGATTATGATTTGATTATAACTTCTGGTGGCGTTAGTGTTGGCGAAGCTGATTTTACCAGAGAAGCTTTTGACCATTTTGAAATGGATTATATTTTTAAAGGAATAGTTATAAAACCTGGAAAGCCTACTATATTTGGAAAAATTGGTGATAAATTTGTTTTAAATCTTCCTGGTAATCCTTTGGCCTCTCAATCAATTTTTGAGCTTTTTGGAAAAACTATGATTCGAAAATTAAGTGGAGCAAATAAAATATTTCACAATACAATAAGGGCAAAATTAAAAGAAAACTTGCCAAATAAAAAAGGAAGAATTACTATCGTTCCAGGATATTTTGATGGAGAATTTTTTGAAGCATCGCAAAAAAGAAGTCCAGGAATGGTAAGCGTACTAAGTAAGTGCAATAGTATGATAGCACTTGATGAAAATGTAGAATTATTAAAAGAAAAACAAGAAGTAAATATATTGCCATTGAATTGGAAATTTTTTACTGATACTGAAAAGGATTTTTTAACTTATGGCAATTAGTCAAAAGGAAAAAGCAGTATGTATTTTAAGTGGTGGTATGGATTCCACGCTTGTATCTTATTTGGCAAAAAATGATGGATATGAAATAGTTGCTGTTCATTTTAACTATGGACAAAGAACTCAACAAAAAGAACTAAAATCATTTAGAGATATTTGCAAAGCATTAAAGGTAAAAGAAAAATATGAAATAGATATTCCATTTTTTAAAGATATCGGAGCTAGTGCATTGACTGATGAAACTTTGGATATTCCAATAACTGGAATTGAAAAAGGTGTTCCTATAACTTATGTGCCTTTTAGAAATGGTATATTTTTAAGTATTGCTACTGCCATTGCTGAAAAAGAGGGTGCAAAGGTACTTTTTATAGGTGTGGTTGAAGAAGATAGCAGTGGTTATCCTGATTGTTCTGATACATTTATCAATATGATACAAAAAGCTATGAATCAAGGAACAAAAAAAGAAACAAAACTTGAAATTATAACTCCTCTTGTGCATTTAACAAAAAAAGATATTGTAAAAAAATCAATTAAATTAAAAGTTCCTTTGAAACTTACTTGGAGTTGTTATGCAAATGAAAAAAAAGCTTGCGGTGTTTGCGATAGTTGCAGATTGCGATTAAAAGGGTTTAAACTTGCGAAAGCGAAAGATCCAATAAAATATAAAATAAAAAAGAAGAAAAAATGACAAAATGCGGATATGTATCAACAATAGGAAGACCAAATGCAGGTAAAAGCTCACTTTTAAATTGGCTAGTAGGCGAAAAAATAACAATGGTATCTCACAAGGCAAATGCCACAAGAAAAAGATCAAATGTAATAGTTATGCATGAAGATGATCAAATTGTTTTTGTGGATACTCCAGGGCTTCACGAAAAAGAAAAACTCATAAATCAATTTATGCTTGATGAAGCTTTAAAAGCAATGGGTGATTGTGATTTGATATTATTTTTAGCGCCAGTTACTGATAGAATTTGTTATTATGAAGATTTTTTAGAAAAAAATACAAAAAATACTAAGCATATTTTATTACTTACAAAAACTGATTTTGTGAGCAAAAAAGAACTTTTTGAAAAAATGGAAGAATACGAAAAGTATAACGATAGATTTGAATGTATCATTCCTGTATCTATTAAAAAAGGTAGAAAACAAGCAGATATTTTAGATGAAGTTGTAAAGTATTTGCCAGAACATCCTTATCTTTTTGACCCTGAAATTTTAACAGATTCGCACCTAAGAGAAATTTATAAAGAGTTTATAAGAGAATCAATATTCGACAATATAAGCGATGAAATTCCTTATGAAGCGGATGTGGTGATTGATTCTATTGAAGAAAAAGAAAAAATAGATGTTATCAAAGCTACAATAGTTGTTGAAAAATCAAGCCAAAAAGGTATGATAATAGGAAAAGGTGCGACAGCTATAAAAAGAATCGGAAAAAGTGCAAGAGAAAAAATAGAAAAATTAACTCAGAAAAAAGTTTTTCTTGAGCTTTTTGTATCTGTAAAAAAAGGTTGGAGCAAAAATAAAGAAGGATTGAAAGATATGGGGTATAATTTAGATTAATTTGGGCATTTACATTTTTATCATTGTTTAAAATGGATTTACTATTTTAATATCTAAATTTATAAAATCTTTTTCATTTCTTGTAACTAAAGTTAAATCTTTAACAATACAAGTTGCTCCAATTAAACTATCCATAATTGGTAATGATTTACCAGTGCTTTTAAGATTTTGATTTATGCTTCCCCATTCTATCATTATTTCAACATTAATATCAATAATTTTATTTTGAAATCTTTCTAGTAAATCACTATAGAGCCATGATGATAATTTTTCTTTTTTTATTTGGTCTTTAAGATTTTCAATTCCAGATTTTATTTCACCAATTGTGATAACAGATAGATAAATATTATCTTCATCTAACTCTTGTATAAATGAAAGTACATTTTTATTGGGTTGTTTTGATATAAGCTCAGATATAACATTTGTATCAAGAAGATAATTCAAAATATAACTCTATTTTTATAAACTTCTTTATTTCTAGTCAAATTTATCTCGTTAACTATTGGGCTAGTTTGGAAGAATTGAACTAAATTATTTTTATTTTTAATTTTTTTTGTAGTTTGAATCTCTTTAACTTCTAAATCATTTGATGGGATATTATTTAAAAAAAACATAATATTGTCAAAAATTTTATCATTTATATTTAATCTTAAAGAGTGCATATTTTAATCCTAATATTTAAATTTTACTCATTATACAAAATAGTTATAAAAATCTGAATTAAATTAAGTTTTTGATATTTTTGAAAGTAGTTGTTGTGGGGAATATTTGATTAAGTCTAATATCTCATTTTGTGCATCTATATTTTTATCATCGTTTAACATAGTTTGTAGATAGTTTTGCTCTTCTTGTGATAAGTTTTGCCCTAGATATTTTATCATCTTCATTTCTTAAAAAACTAATGCAAAAAATAGATTAACTCTTCAACTGATATATTCAATTCACTTAATATTCCATTTAAAAGACCTCTTTTAAGAGCTGTCTTACCATGTACTGGGATAGTAATAGCTCTACCATCTTTATGTTTGTATCTTTGATGTGAACCTTTTTGTCTAACAAAAATAAATTCCTTAAACAAAAGAAATTTAATTAATTGTTTAGCACTAATAACTGGCAACGGTGGCATGATTACTAACTTCCATTTCCCAAATACCAAATAATGAATTATTTATTTGTGGCTTATCCTCTTGACTAACTTCAATAGCCTCAATAATATTTTGTTTTAATTCATCTAGTGTATCAGCTTGAGTATAACATCCTTTTAAATTAGGAACATAAGCAATATATCCACCATCTAACTTATCTTCTTCTATGATTACTGAATATTTCATAATAACTCCATATTGTAAATTTTATTCATTATACAAAATAGTTATAAAAATCTGAATTAAATTAAGTTTTTGATATTTTTGAAAAAGTTGTAGTTTAAAAAGGATAACTTTCTTCCTCTTGCGATAAATCTTTTATCAAATTTTACTATTTAATCTCTAGCAAATCCAATTAATTTTTTATTTTTATTTGTTGTATCTTCTAAGATTTGAGATAATAATTCAAACGCAGTTTTTATATGCTTTGTATTTTCCACTGTTTGTTCCTGATTAGATGTTAAAGATTGTTCCATCTTTTGAAGTTTTATAATTATATCTTTATGATTAGATGAAAACTCTCTCATTTTTGTAAATGTTTCTATAATTTGAATTGTTGTTTGTGTAGCAATTTTACTTTTAAGAATTGTAGCTAACATATACAAACCTTTTTCAGTAAAACATTTTGGCAAACTTCTTCTTTTAGATAATTTTGTGGTGGAAAAATTACACCGCAAAGCTTCAAACTCTAGTTTAGATAGTTCTATAATATATCCATTAGGAAATTTATCAGGATTATTAGCTACAGCTTTGTTTATATCTCGTGTTTCTACTTCATATAATATTGCAATATCGCTATCTAAAATAACTAACTCATCTCTAATCTGTAATAATCTTTTCTTTATATCACTATTTATAATTTTCATTCTAAAACTCCTATTTTTATAAAAACATTGTAGCTTAAAATATTGTATCGATTAGAAAAGATGTCAAATTGACATACTTTTAAATAAATTAAAAATTTTATTGCTAGTTTCCAATCTCCTGATTTGGAATGAATAGCCTTTGTTTGTTGGCTTTGTATACAAACGAGTTAAGTTTTTGATATTTTTGAAAAGTTATAGTTTAAAAAGCTTGTGTAATAGTTCTGATATCTGAAAGTGATTCAAATATCGATATGTATAAATATACTCGAAAACAATTAGTGTTTACTTTTTCTAGAAGATTTTAGTGTAAAAATTATTTAATTGATTTTATGATACAATAAATTCCATTTAAGGAGTATATTGTGTCAGAAGTAGTATCGGATAACACAATTATTCCAGCTTCTAAAATACAATTTATTGCAGTTTGCGTAACTGAAAAAATAAAGCCACGATTCTTACAAGATTTTTTAATTACAAATATAAAATTAAACAATATTTTAATAGATAATAACACTTATGTTTGGCATAGTTTTATTGAAGAAACAAATTTATATAAAATATATATTGCAAATGAGATGACAAAAAATATTGATATAAGTCCAAATATTTTAAGTGAATTTTATGAAAATATTGATGAAAAAATTACAATAGATTTATTTGTTTTGAAAGATTTTTTTGCGGTTTATAAATATGGTAAATTATATTGTTTTAAAAATATAAAAGAATCTACAAAAACAGATATACAAAATTATATTACTCAAACTTGTAAAATTTCTTTGGATAATATTTATGAAATTGATGATATTAGATTTAAAGAGCTTCAAAGTTCATATGAAATTAAAACAAAAAATAAAGATAAGCCAAATTTTGTTAAATTAAAAAAAGACAATTTATTTTTATATTTTTCTGCATTTTCTTTTATTTGTATGGTATTTTTTATTGGAGTTTTAAATCTTTTTTACAACAAAGCGATACAAAATAATGATGAAAAAATTATATTGTTAAAAAAAGAATTTGATAAACTTAAAAATAAAAAAATAAATCATAAAAAAATATCTTATGATTTAATCGAACTTTTTAAATATATAAAATTAGAAAAGCTTTATACTAATAAAATTGTATACAAGAAACATCAAGTACAATTGTCATTGTTTCATAAAGATAAAAGCAAATTATTAAATTTTTCAATCATATATGACGATAAAATTTTAATAGAAAATATAGAATTTTTAGAAAAACAAAATTTATATGAGATGGTTGTAAAAATTGCGATTTAAATATTATTTTAATCATTTATCATCTAAAGAAAAAGTTTTATCTTTTTTGCTTATTCCTCTTTTTTTTATTTTTTTATTTCTTATGATTGATAAATTTTTTATAATTGACAACAACGAGGAAAGACAAAAGCAAATACAAGTGTATAAAAAGGCAATTAAAAAACTAAAAATAAAAAAGATAAAACAAAATAATATTTTAATAATTAAACACATAGAAGATACGGCAAAATTTTTTAAGATACAGGTATTAAAAATAAAAATTAATAAATCTTTTTTTGATATTGAAACTATCGGACAATATAAAAATACTATTAATTTTTTGATATATCTTGAGAAAAATATGCAAATCAAATCATTGCAAATTTATAAAGAAAATAAAAACTTTATATTGCAAGGAGTATTTAAATTTAAAATTTTGCATAAAAAACAAAAAATGAATACTATAGACAATATGCCAAATCCATTTAATAAAATAAAACGAAAAGCAAAACGAAAAATAAAGCCACAAAAGAAAAAGCTAAAATTGGTCGCAATATTTGATCAAGAAATATGTTTAAATGACAAATGGTATAAAAAAGGTGAAAAAATTGGAAAATATAAAATAAAAAATATATTTAAAGATTATGTTGAATTGGAAGAAAAAAATAAAATTATAAAAGTAAAAATATCAAGTGAAAAATAATAGTATAAATAAATTTATTATTGATTATTCTATTGCAAAAAATATAGGCATAGATATATTAAAAGAGCATAATATTTTTCCAATTCAACAGCAAGATTTATTTATCTTAATCGCTACACAAGATATAAAACAAAATGAACTTCTTCTGGTTTCTTTTTTTCAAAAACCAATAAAATTTATTGAAGTTACTAAGCAAAATATAGATTTGCAAATACAAAATTTTGATAAACAATATGAAATATTTACCTTAGCAACTAAAGCTTTGGAAAATAGTATTCAAAATAATAGCAATACGGACAATTCATATATTGCTGATATGATTGATAAATTGATATTATTTGCCATAAAATTAAGAGCCAGTGATATTCATATAGAATCATTAAAGAAAAGTGTTGTTGTGAGATTTAGGATTGATGGGGGTTTGCATATTGTTTTTACTTTTGATTATGAGATGTATTTTTTATTGTCTTCTGTTTTAAAGCTATTTGCAAATCTTGATATATCACAAACTAGATTGCCTCAAAATGGAAGATTTTCAAAAAACTTTGAAAATGAATATGATTTTAGAGTATCAACAATGCCGACAATAAACGGCGAATCAATAGTTTTAAGAATTTTGGATAATAAAAATTCAAAAATAAAATTATCTCAAATAGGATTTGATAATTTTACATTTAAAGCTTTGGAAAAAATAATAAATTTACATCAAGGTATGATTTTGGTAACTGGTCCAACAGGAAGTGGGAAAACTACAACGATGTACTCAATTTTAAACACTTTAAATAATCCATCTAAAAAAATAATAACTATAGAAGACCCAATAGAATATAATCTTGCAGGTATCCAGCAAATAAATATAAATGAAGATATTGGACTTGATTATACCACTGTTTTAAAGAATATTTTGCGTCAAGATCCGGATATAATAATGATAGGAGAAATAAGAGATGAGAAAGCTTTAAAAATAGCAATTCAAGCTTCGCTTACGGGACATCTAGTAATCGCTACTTTGCATACAAATAATGCACCAGATACGATAAATAGATTGCTTGATTTAAATGCTGAACCATTTTTGGTAGCCTCAACTTTAAGGGCGGTTATTTCTCAAAGATTGGTAAGAAAGTTATGCGATGAATGTAAAACAGATTTAAATAAGCCAGTTGGTTGTAAGAAATGTAATTTAAGTGGTTACCAAGGTAGAATAAATGTTTGTGAACTTTTGCAATGTGACAAAAAGATATCCGAATATATTACACAAAGGCAAGATATATCAATGATAGTGAAATATGCTAAAACAAAAGGCTATGTGTCACTTGAAGAAAATGCTTTAGAAAAAGTAAAATCTGGAGAAACTTCAATGGAAGAATTTTACAATAAGGTAAAAATGTAAAATAAAAAATAAACTTGTTTGTATTAATGACATAAAAGCTATGTATTTCCAAGATTTTTTTTGGTAAAATGGTACAATTTGTTATTGATAATTATTAAAAATTTAAAGGTATCTTCTGATATGACCATAATTAAGACTATAGAAAAATTAAAACAAACAATTAGGCAAACAAAAGGTTCAATTGGTTTTGTTCCTACCATGGGAGCATTGCACGAAGGACATATTTCGCTTATAAAAAAAGCTAGATTGGAAAATGATGTTGTTGTTGTGTCAATTTTTATTAATCCTACTCAGTTTTTGGCAGGTGAAGATTTAGACAAATATCCAAAAAAGCAAGAAGCTGATGAAAAAATATGTGAATTTTCTGGTGTTGATATATTGTTTACTCCAAATATAAATACAATGTATAGTCAAGATGAAGTTTTGATAAAAGCTCCTATTCTAAAAAGCTATACTTTGGAAGGACAAAGGCGACCTGAACATTTTGATGGTGTGCTTAGGATTGTATTGAAATTGTTTAATTTGGTTCAGCCTACAAATGCTTATTTTGGAAAAAAAGATGCACAACAATTAAGCTTAATTAAACAGATGGTTGATGATTTATTTTTGGATGTAAATATTATAGAATGTGAAATAATTCGTCAGAAAGATGGGTTGGCATTAAGTAGTAGAAATGTTTATTTAGACAATAAACAAAGACAGTTGGCATTAAATATATCTTTGTCTTTAAGAATTGCTTCTGATATGGTCGCTAAACATAATATGGATTGTGAAAAAATAATTGAGGCTATGAAAAAAGTTATGGACAGTCTTGATATAGAATATATTGCTATTGTAGATAGGAAATTTGAAAAATTGGATTTTTGTGAATTAAAAAATACCATTATTTTGGTTGCAGTTAAAATTGACAAGATAAGACTTATAGATAATATTTGGATATAGAAAGTAAATATAGTGAAAAAAAATATAAATTTAAAATTAATAATTTTACCGATAATAGTTATAATTGCTATGACAATTTTGAGTTTTCAATTTTCACAAAAAATACAAATATTAAAAAAAGAGGTAGATATTATATATTTTGGTAATTTTATTCCTGTACATAAGCTTCATTCTATTAAAGAGCATTATATAAAAATTACAAATAAAAATAAAATGACTTCAAAAATTAAAAAAGCTATTTTGGAAGATTGGAAGTATTACTTTACTAGGTATAAAACAAAAGATGAAAAAGAAATTTTAAAAAAAATAGACAAACAAATGCGTTATGCTTTTAGAAAAAATCAAAAAGTTGGATTTAGAAAAACATTAGAAAATATTGATTATTTAATT
>JAOZVJ010000107.1 GCA_029938215.1 Arcobacteraceae bacterium
TTAAAGCCATATTAACTCCTCCTTAGTTTAGGTAAAATAGTTTTGGTTTAGTTCCAAGATGAGATTTTAAACTAAAATGCTCTCTTGTTCTTAAAACTTCACTAATTTCACTATCATAATCATCAAGATCACCAAATATTCTTACTTTTGTAGGACATGTATTTTGACATGCTGTTGTTGTTTCGCCTCTTGCAAGTCTTGTTTCTGCACAGAAGTTACATTTATCAACAGTCATAGTTCTATCTTCAATATACCTTGCATCGTAAGGACAAGCATTCATACAGTAACTACATAAAATACATTGATCAATATTAACTCTTACAACACCATTTTCATCATAATATGTTGCTTGCGTTGGACACACTTCCTCACAAGGAGCATTATCACATTGCTGACATTGAGATGGATAAAAAGTATTTGAAGTAATATCTAAAAGCGGATATTGTCCTTCAATTTCTCCTGTACCTACCCAAATTCTATGCTTATCAGCACCCATTAAGATACCGTTTTCTTCTTTACATGCTGTTTCACATGCTTTACAATTGATACAATTTTTGTAATCAAGTGCCATTCCATATCTAGCCATAAATTACACCTTTCTTATTTCAACATTTGTTTCATGCATTGCAGCAGCACCATAAACTGGTTCCATATGATCTTCGATTACCGCATTATCATTTCCGCCATTTTTATATGCCCAAGTTAAAGATTCACTTTCCTCACCAAAACCATGGATAAAAAATGTTTGATCTGGAGCAACTTTTTCAGTTGGATATGCCTTTAATCTTACTTTTCCTGCTGTTGAACTAACTTCTACCATATCAGCAAAATTAATTCCTCTTTCTTTGGCAACTCTTTTGTTAATCCAAATAAAGTTTTCAGGCATTAAATCTCTTAGCATCGCATTATTAGAAGATCCACTTTGAGTATATTGAGCATGTCTTCCTGTTAGAAGTTTAAATTTACCTGCTGGTACTTTAAATTCATATTCATCTTTCCAAACTGGCATAGGATCAAGACCTTTGTTAGCCAATGAACCAATAAAACATTCAACTTTTCCAGAAGCTGTTTTTGGAGCACCGCCATTTACACTATATGCTTTTTTGTTTTCAGGATAATACTTATGCTCATTAACTGATGTTTGTTTAAAATATTTATCCATTTTAGGATAAAAAACTCCATCATGATGTAAAGCTTCAGCAGCACCTGGATAATTAGCAACAGCGTGATGATTAAGTTCTTCTTGAGTTTCAAGGAAAGGTAAAGTTAAATCAAATTCTTCATAAGTTGATTCTTCCCCATCTTCTTTAATCGCATCTTGAACTTCTTCATCATATTTTTTTGTTATTTCAAAAAGAGGCTTGGATATTTTAGTTGTCAAACCTTTCATTATTTCAATAACTGGTTTTGATTCAAACATAGGATCAACTACTTTGTTTCTAACTGCAATAGATGGTTCAACACCACCAAATGTTTTAACAGGATCAGTTCTTTCTAAATATGTACACTCAGGTAAAACAACATCAGCATACATAACTGTATCACTTGGCATTGTGTCAATAGTAACAACTAATTCCATTTTTTTAAGCATTTCTGCTGTTTTTGCACTGTTTGGAGTATTTAGCATTGGATTATGTTTATAGCAGAACATACCTCTTGCTTTATAAGGCATTTTGTCTTCTAAAAATCTGTTTCTCCAGCTAATCCAAGATCCACCACCAGATACAATAGCACAATCTTCGTATGGAGATTCTCCTTTTTTTATACCTTTTCTTTTAGATATTGCTCTAGCTTGTGCATTTTCATATAATGGAGCTACGCCTTCATGTGGTTCTAAAGCTAATTTTTCACCAAAGATTAAGCCACCTTTGCAATCAATTCCTCCATGTAAAGCTTGGAAAATTGCCATTGCCCGTCGAAGTTGAAAATCATTTTTAGCAAATGTAGATCTTCTTCCTGGATAATATACGGCTTTTGGAGCAGCAGCTGCAAATTCTCTAGCCATAGTGTATATTTCTTTTGCTTTAATACCAGTAATTGGTTCAGCCCACTCAGGTGTGTATTTATTTGATAAAACACTATCTTTATATTTATCAAAATCATTAAAATATTTTTTTACATAAGTTTTATCATGTAAATCTTCAGTAAATGTTACATAAGTTAATGCTAACACAAGTGCTAAATCTGTTCCTGGTTTAATTGCTAACCATTTATCAGCTTTTGCAGCAGTATTTGTAAATCTAGGATCAATACAAATAAGTTTTGTACCTCTGCCTCTTGTTTTTTTGAATAAATCCATTGTATCAGGTGTTACAATAGCTTCTGCTCTATTTGCACCAGCCATAATAACATAATCAGCATTTTCAAGATCTGATTGAGGATAAGCACCCAATGTTACGCCATATCCAGCAGCTACTGTTTGAAGACAAATAGCAGCATGATTTAACCAATTTGAAGAACCAAATGCTTCGTAAAATTGTTTAAATGTATGTTCTGCCATACCTTCACCAGCACAAAATAACATAGAAGATCTATTATCTTCCTCTTCATCCATTATTTTTGAAAGTCCTGGAAATTTTTCAGTACCATTTAAAATAGCATTATAAGCTTCATCCCAAGATACTCTTTTAAATTTACCTTCACCTTTTTCTCCAATTCTAACCATTGGATATTTAAGTCTATCAGGATCATAAAGTGCTTGAATTCCAGCATTTCCTCTGGCACAAAGCATATTCTTTGATTTTGGAAATTTTGGATTTGGGTTTAGTTTTGTAACTATTCCATTTTCAACTCTAGCTAATGCTGCACATTTATTTACACACATTTCACATAAAGTTGCTACATCATGACCTTTTCCTGATCCAGTTTTCGTATTTTGAACTGAAACTGCACCTGGTTTTGCTTGGGCATGTCCACTTGACAAAAGATTTGTTGTACTTAACGCTGTTCCACCAACAACACTTAACGCAACAGTTCCTTGAAGAAACTTTCGTCTCGAAACTTCTACTTCCATAAGCATCACTCCTTATAATTAATATAGTCTATACCGATAATTTTATAAATACTTATAAAAAAATCATAGATAGCAATATTCTAGTAAAGTTTATCTTATAAAATACTTTAATTAGTATTAGATATTTTTATAATTAGCATTAAGTGTAATAATGAAATTTTTTTATTAATTTATTAATTTAGTTAAACAGCTTATTAATGTTGAATAGACTATATAAGAATAAGATTAATTAATTTGTTGATTATGAGTATCATAACTATTTCTTATGATGTCTAAGGCTTTTTTATATTCTTCTTTTGTGTTTAAATTTAAAAATTTTTCTTCATTTTCAAATGTTAAATGTAAAGTATTTGAGTTCTTAATTAGAGAGTTAATTTTATGTATATCTTGCTTAAGAAGTGCAGTTATTTTATCTAATAAATTAGTAGAAAAAACTCCGCACAAATTATGTGTTTTTTCTTTTGTTTTAGCGATAGTTATTTCAGTATTTTTTGAGTTATCAATAATTTCTTTAATTATTTTATGATTTACAAGTGGAGTATCTACTGTTATTATAAAAACTTTTTCTGCCAATTTTTCATTTTTCATTTTTTTTAAAATTGAATTTAAGGCAATCATTGGAGAGAAAATTTCACCTTCATCTAGTATAAGATTTGTTTTAAACTCAAATTTATTTATTTTTGAAGAGATATAAACTTTTGAAAATATTTTTGATAATTTATTGTATTGATATTCGATTAATGAAGTTTTATCAGCAAAAGGAAGAAAAGATTTATCTTCTCCCATTCTGCTACTTTTGCCACCACTTAGGATGACGCAAGGTATATCAATCATTTGTTGTTTTAAATAGAAGAAGGATTTGTAATATATCCACTAATTCCAGAAGCAGCCGCTACCGCACTATTTGATAAATACACTTTAGAAGTTCTACTTCCCATTCTTCCTACAAAGTTTCTATTTGTAGTTGAAATACAAACTTCATTATCACCTAAAATTCCCATATATCCGCCAAGACAAGCTCCACAAGTTGGATTTGATACAACCGCACCTGCATCTATTAAAATATCAATATATCCCAATTTTGTAGCTTCTCTTAATATTTTTTGAGTCCCTGGAGTTACAATCATACGAACATGCTGTGCTAATCTTTTTCCATTTAACATTTCTGATGCAATTTTAAGATCACTTAATCGCCCATTTGTACAACTTCCTACAAATACTTGATCAACTTTAATATTGTCTTTAACTGCTTGACTTATAGAGTGTCCATTTTCTGGTAAAAAAGGATATGCAATCACTGGCTCAAGATTTGAAACATCTATCTCAATAGTTTCGCAATACTTTGCATCATCATCACTATGATGTATTTTTGGCTCACTTCTTAAATCTCTTGCATCTAAAAATTCTTTTGTAGTTTCATCATATGCTACAATTCCACTCTTTGCCCCTGCTTCAATAGCCATATTGCATAAAGCAAATCTATCATCCATAGTAAGATATTGTATAGTATCGCCCGTAAATTCTAAAGTTTTATATAAAGCTCCATCAACGCCTATCATTCTTATAATTTCTAAAATTAAATCTTTTCCAGTTACAAATTCTTTTGGTTTTCCTGTAAAAACTATTTTTATAGACTCAGGAACTTTAAACCAATTTCCTCCAGTAATCATAGCAAATGCCAAATCAGTACTTCCCATACCAGTACTAAAAGCACCCAACGCTCCATGTGTACAAGTATGACTATCAGCACCAATTATCACATCACCAGGTATTACTAGACCTTTTTCAGGTAAAAGTGCATGTTCAATTCCCATATCTTTTTCATCAAAAAAATGTTTTAAATTATGTTTTGCTGCAAAATCTCTACTTATTCTAGCCTGATTTGCTGATGCTATATCTTTTGCTGGAATAAAGTGGTCAAGAACTATCGAAAATCCATCAGGATTTGCAAGTTTTTCAACACCACTATCTTCAAATGCTTTGATTGAAATTGGAGTTGTGATATCATTTCCAATTACCATATCAATTGAACTTCTTATGATTTCTCCTGCATAAACTTTATGCCCAATATGCTCACTAAATATTTTTTCTGTTATCGTTTGACTCATTTTTTATTCTCTTATTGTTTATTTTATATTTTGCGATTGTATCTAATAATTCTTTTCATACCACTTACTAAAAAGCCAAAGCGTATAAAGGTCAAATTTAAAAATTATAAAGGTCAGGTTTTGCCACAGGAGCTGCAAAATAATATCCTTGAGAATAGGT
>JAOZVJ010000029.1 GCA_029938215.1 Arcobacteraceae bacterium
TGATGACACTTTTAAAAGAGTTTTCACAAAAAAATACAGAATTGCTTGATGCTATTAAATATGAAGATTTTGAAATTTTAATTAAACAAAGAGGTTCTTTTAAGATAGCTTTTCAAGATATTATGTTTAGTACAAAAGTAGCAATTAAATCAAAAGATGAATTTTTTCAATTTGTAAATCAACTTATAGAAAATGATTTTAATAAAACCGCATATAATTATCTTGACGGGTTTAATGAGTATTTTAAATACGATCAACAAGTTATGAAATTATATGACAAACTAGAGAATAAATCAGTTGAAATTAGCGAACAATAATCTAATATTTACTGATAATTCAAAAGAGGCAAATACAGATACAACATTTGTAATTTCATCTCAAAATAATGATTTTATAGATGATGCAAAAAAAAATGGTTGTGAAAAATTTATAACATCAAGAGAATTAAAAAATCATTTTGATTTTAGCAGTATCCAATTAATTGGAATTACAGGAACGAACGGCAAAACAACAACAGCAGCTGCGATTTATTCTATTTTGCTTGATTTGGGCTACAAAGTAGCACTTCAAGGGACGCGTGGTTTTTTTATAAATGATACAAAAATAGAAAACTATACATTAACGACACCAATTCAACTTGGTAATTTTTCAAACATTCAAAAAGCTATAAATGAAAAATGTGATTTTTTTGTAATGGAAGTTAGTTCGCACTCTATTGCACAAAATAGAATTGAAGGTTTAAATTTTGCTCTTAAAGTACATACAAATATCACACAAGACCATCTTGATTATCATAAAACAATAGAAGAATATATAGATATTAAAAATTCTTTTTTTCAAGATGATACACCAAAACTTATAAATAAAGATGACACAAAAATAAAATTTAAAATGAAAAATGCTTATTCTTACAGCTTGGATAAAAATTCTACTTATAAAGTTTTAGCATTTACCATACAAAAAGGTATCACTTGTGCGATACAGCATTTTGGAAAAATAGTTAATTTTGCATCTACCATGCTAGGGATGTTTAATATTTATAATTTAACAGCAGCAGTAGCTTCAGTTCATATTCTAACGAAAAAACCTCTTCAAGAAATTTGTGATGTAGTTGAAAATTTTGCAGGCGTTGGTGGAAGAATGGAAATCATCAGTAATGACCCAATTATCATAGTAGATTTTGCACACACTCCAGATGGTATGAAAAAAGTTTTTGAAACTTTTAAAGATCAAGATATTATAGCTGTTTTTGGTGCTGGAGGAGATAGGGACAAACAAAAACGACCAATGATGGGAAGAGTTGCAAATGAATATGCAAAGTCAATCATAGTAACTTCTGATAATCCAAGATTTGAAGACCCAGACCAAATCACAGAACAAATTATTTCTGGTATAAAAGACAAGGGTAAACTAGAAATTGATTTAAATAGAAAAACAGCAATTCAAAAAGCAATAAAAAAAGTTGAAGATTTTGATGATCCAGTTATCTTAATTCTTGGAAAAGGTGATGAAGAAGATCAGATAATTTATGATCAAAAAATGCCTTTTAATGATAAAAAAGTTATTAAGGAATTGTTGAAACAACACAAATGAATATTAATAAAAAAGTTTTAAGTATCATAATATCGCTAATGTTTATATTGTCAATTTTAAGTTTAATAACTTTTATTTACAATTTTAAAAAACTTAGTGTTAAAATAGCAACAGCACAAGCTATAAGTATAGCGCAAAATGTAAGAGATGGGCTAACCGCTCATATGATAAATGAAACTATGGACAAGAGAGCTTTCTTTTTAAACAATATTGCAAAAAATCAAAAAATTGAAAATTTTCATCTTTTAAGAGCACAATCAGTAATAGAACAATATAACGCAGGTTTTTATACAGAATCTCGTTCATCAAAAATTGAGAAAAAAGTATTAAAATCTGCAAAAATACAATCACAATTAATTGAAACTTTTGATAGTGCTATATTAAAAATAAGCATACCATATATTGCAACATCAGATCAAAATCCAAATTGTTTATCTTGTCATAAAGCAAAACTTGGAGATGTTTTGGGTGTAATCAGTATGGACATAAGTATTGATGAAATTAGAAAAGATGGTATCTCAATAGCATTTAAAATACTTCTTGTAGTATTATTAATATTAATTTTATCGATTTTTGTAGCGAGATTTTATATTCTTCCTTATTTAAAACTTTTTAATGATTTAGAAAATGGTATTTCACGAGCATATAAAGGAGATTTTTCATATCATATTGAAACCGCTCTTGAGAGTGAAGCTGGAAAAGTAGCCTCAAGACTTAATGAACTATCGGAAATCTATAAATTTAAAAAAACAATAGAGCTAGATGAAAATAAAGAAACTATATATAATAGAATTGTTCATATTGTACAAACAAAATTTGATATAACAAAATTTATAATGTTTGAAATAAACAATAAAACAAAATTAAGAAATATTATATTTGATACTGTTGATTTAAATTCAGTATTGCTAGATAATAATGCAAGCGTTTGTAGAGCTTTTAGAATAAATGAAGATGTGTATTCAAATGATTTCGATGATATTTGTCTTAATTGCCTTCAGAAAGCCCAATGTTATATCTGCTTAAACTTTACAATAAATGATGATTTTTCAATTGTACTTCACATCCAAGAATCAAAAGAAAAGGATATTGAAAAAATTAAAAATCTTATACCTATAATAAAAAACTATTTTGAAATGGCAAAGCCAGTAATAGAAACTAAAATTTTGATGAATATTTTAAAAGAAACAACCTTAAGAGACCCAATGACATCATTATATAATCGCAGGTTTTTAAATGAATTGTTAAATTCAAATTTTGCATCAAGAGTAAAAGATGGCTTTTCTCATGCTTTTTTAATGATGGATATAGACTTTTTTAAATCAGTAAATGATACATATGGGCATGATGTTGGAGATGAGGTTATTAAAAGATTAGCATTAATTATGAAAGAATCCGTGAGAGGTTCAGATATATCAGTTAGATATGGGGGAGAAGAATTTCTAATTTTATTAAATTGTACAATACAGAAAAAAGCTGTTAAATTAGCGCAAGATATTAGAAAAGAATTTGAAGAAGAAAAATTTGTTGGAAATTCTAAAATTTTTTCAAAGACATTAAGTATTGGAATAGCATACTATCCAAATGATGCTGACACTTTAAATGAAACACTAAAACATTCTGATGAGGCACTTTATGAAGCTAAAAGTACTGGAAGAAACAAGGTTGTTGAATTTAAGTCATTAAAGACATAAATTTAATGAGTTTTTTCAATTAAAACAATTCCTTCTATTCTTGTTATTAAACTTTTTTCCTTAACATAATTTTTTAATTCTTTCCCAGCTTCAAGTGTAGTTATCGCAGTTTTTCCAACTACAAATCTTCCAAAATCACCGTTTTCTAAAGCAGTTTTTATGCCCCAAAAATTATGAAAAACCAAAGGTTCGCCATCTTGCTCACCAATATATAACATAATGTGACCTTTTAAATATATAAGAGTCAAAAATGGTGTTGCATTTTGTATTATAAATTTTTTCTTTTTTTCATTTGAATAATCTTTGATGGAAATATATTTTCCTATTTCTATTTGTTTTGATGAATTTCTTTCTAAAAAAAATCCAAATGGTGCAAAAAAATCTTTTGTAAATGCCGAACAATCTCTATGGTTTAGCAATCCGCCCCATCCGTATTGTTCATTGATAAATTCTTTTGATATATTGCTTAAGTTTTTTTTATTAAATTTTAAAGGTTTTTTTTCAATATAATCTTTTGAAATTTTTATGTATGATAAAAAACTTTTTTGATTATTGTTTTTATTTATCACTATAAAATTGTTATTTTTGACTGGAAATAAAGTACCTAATTTTATATAATCTATAAAGTTATTATTGTTGTAAATTGGAAAATTATCTTTTATTGCTATAAAATAATTTTCATTTTTAAATTTTTTTATTAAATCATCATCAACATACGCAATATCTGAAATACTTATCCATCCTATTGTTGTGTTTGTTTGAGCAAATGCCCAAGCTTTATCTTTTGATAAATGAGATATAAATAGTGGCGAATTAATTTTTATTGCTGAATTTTGATTATAATCAAAAGGGAAGCCCTCTCCTGCATTTTCTGGATTGTAAAATATTTTACTAATTGTCGGAAATACTCTAACATTGCTGTTTTTTACCGTAATAGCTTTTTGTTTTAAAGTATTAAATTTTTGATAACTTGAATTTTCTATTTGATTATTAAACCATTTTTTTGAAATAAGCAGATTGTTATCACCGTAAACTTTTTTATTTACATACATATTTCCCCATGTAGCTTCTTCAAGTGTGTAGCTTATATTTTTTAGATCCCAAGGCTTAAAGTATTTTTTATTAAAATTTTTATCTGAATTTATTTGAAATTGACTGTCTAATTCTTTAATATTTTTTATATAAAATGATGGATTTTGATTGTAATGTTTTATATCTCTTATCGTTAAAGGTTTAAGATTTTTTTCTTTTATACCACAACTAGAAATAAATAGAATAATAAAAGACATAAATATCATTTTTTTAATTATTGATAACATACTGTAACTTTATCGAAAATAACTTATAAATAATGTAAAAAAGAAACACTTATGGACATAAAATACTAAGTTATTACATAAATTTTAGATAATTTTAACTTATCTTAGATAAAATCACAAAAAATTAAATTAAAATAAGGAAAACTTATGGAAATGCCAGCAATGCCACAACCAACTTTTTATATCTTTAAATGTGAACAATCTGCACCTCCGGGAATGCCAAAACCTTCTTGTGTAACAGAACAAACACGAGATTTATTCAATCATCTATCACAAAGATTAATGGAAAAAGGTCTTATGGGTCCAGTACAACCAGTAAGGACAAGCTGTCTTGGGCGATGTCAAGTTGGTCCTGTTATGCTAATGGAACCTGGCCATCATATGTATGTTCAGCTAACTAAGGAAAAAATAGATAGAATTATAGATGAACATATTATTGGTGGGAAACCAGTAGAAGAATATATTATACCTGAAGAATTTTGGGGTGAACCTCAAAAATTAAGTTAAAAGCGGGGCTATAACAAATGACAATTGATATGCTTTATAGTAAAATTCACAGAGCAACAGTAACTGATGCAAACTTAAACTATGTGGGTTCAATAACTATTGATGAAGAGCTTATGAAAGTTTCTAAATTAAGAGTTGGACAAAAAGTAGAGATAGTAAATATAAACAATGGCGAAAGATTTTCAACTTATGTTATAGAAGGTCCAAGAGGCAAAAGAGATATGTGCCTAAATGGAGCTGCTGCTAGAAAAGTTGAAGTTGGCGATAAAATAATAGTGATATCTTATGCATCATATCAAGAAGAAGAACTAGAAGATTATAAACCTACGGTTGTTGTAGTTGATGATGATAATAATATTGACTTTATAACAAACGAACTTGTGGGAAGTGATAAATAATGTTAGATGGTATTGATTTAAGTAAAATAAACCTAAATGAAATGTTAGGTCAAGTACAAGAGATGGCACAAAAAGCAAAAGTTGATGGAGCTAGTCAAACATTTACCTCTAAGGTTGGTGGTGGGATGATTGAATTATCTATCAATGGAAATAGTGAAGTAATTGATTTGCAAATTGATGATTCACTTTTAGAAGACAAGGATTCATTAAAAACTTTTTTAATAAGTGCTATGAATGATTGTTTAAAACAAAGTGATGATAATAAAAAAACAATGGCAATGAATATGATGAGCGGAGCTAATCCTTTTAAAAAATAAATGAATACTTCAACTATGATAACTAATTTTGAACAATATTTAAACGATAATCTTCCAGTTTCACAAACTTTTCATCCTAGCTTTGAAAATGCTTTATCCGATATGCTAAAAGCTGGCGGAAAAAGATTTCGACCTATGCTGTTATTATCAATCGTTCAAGCTTGTCAGCCACTTTTGATTAAAAATGCATTACCTGTTGCTTTAGGTATAGAATTTTTACACACTTACTCTTTGATACATGATGACTTACCAACTATGGACAATGCAGATTTAAGAAGAGGTCATCCAACTTTACATAAATCATTTGATGAAGTTACTGCTATTTTAGTTGGTGATGCTTTAAATACTCAAAGTTTTAATTTAATAGCAAATGCACCATTAAGTAATGATATAAAAATAGAATTAATAAAAGTGCTTAGTAGTGATGGCGGAATTGATGGTATGATTATAGGTCAAGCTATTGATTGTTATTTTGAAAATAAAAAATTAGAATTAAAACAGCTAGAATTTTTACATATTCATAAAACTGCTAAATTAATTGCTGGAAGCCTAAAAATGGGTGCGATTATATCAGCACTTGATACGGAACAACAAAATAAATTATATGATCTTGGGATTGATATTGGATTGTTATTTCAAATTCAAGATGATATAATAGACGAAACTGCCACAGAAGAAGAAGCTGGAAAAACAACTTCAAATGATGGTGCAAAAAATTCTTTTGTAAACTTATTGGGGCTTAAAGGTGCAATTAAAAGTGCCGATAAGTTGGCAAAAAAATGTGAAGAAAATTTAAATGATTTTGATATTAAAATTAAAGATAATTTAAATGACTTATTATCACATTATTTAAATAGACATAAATCTTAAAAACTTTAATTAAATTTATCCATACTCTTGACAAAAACACTAAAATTTTATATAATCCTAGCACTCAAAATAGTTGAGTGCTAATTTTACAATTAAAAATTTTAATAAGAGGAGTGAATTATGAATTTTCAACCATTAGGGGATAGAGTTCTTGTAAAAGTACAAGAGCAACAAACTAAAACAGCGAGCGGTATTATCATTCCTGATAATGCTTCAAAAGAAAAACCAACACAAGCTGAAATTATGGCTATTGGTAGTGAAGTTAAACATGTAGCAGTAGGAGATAAAGTTGTATTTTCTCAATATGCAAGAAGTGCAACTGTAACGCTAGATGCGGAAGATTTTTTAGTAATGGAAGTATCAGAAATTCTAGGTATATTATCATAAAAACAAAGAGAATTTCTTCTCTTTGTAGGACAATATAGACTTTTTCTTGTATGCTAAGAGCATATGAAAAAAACAGGTGTGAATTAGAAGCTTTAGCTTCGTATCAATTGTATTGAACGAAGTGAAATAAATTGTTATGAAACAAAAAAGGAAAAGAAACAATGGCAAAAGAAATAAATTTTAGCGATAATGCAAGACAAAAATTATACAACGGTGTTGAAAAACTAGCAGATGCAGTTAAAGTAACAATGGGACCAAGGGGTAGAAATGTTTTGCTTCAAAAATCATTTGGAAGCCCTACTATTACAAAGGATGGTGTAAGTGTAGCTAGAGAAATTGAACTTGAAGATACAATAGAAAATATGGGTGCTCAACTTGTAAAAGAAGTAGCATCAAATACAAATGATGAAGCTGGTGATGGGACTACAACTGCTACAATTTTAGCACATTCTATTTTCAAAGAAGGTCTTAGAAATGTAACAGCAGGAGCAAATCCAGTACAACTTAAAAGAGGTATGGATAAAGCTTGTGAGCAAATTTTAAAAGAACTTAAAGCAAATTCAAAAACAGTTGCCAATAGAAAAGAGATAGCACAAGTTGCTACGATTTCAGCAAATAGTGATATTGCTATTGGTGATATGATTGCAGAAGCTATGGAAAAAGTAGGAAAAGATGGTGTAATCACTGTTGAAGAAGCAAAAGGAATCAGTGACGAACTTGATGTAGTTGAAGGTATGCAATTTGATAGAGGTTATTTGTCACCTTATTTTGCAACAAATTTAGAAAAAATGGTAGCTGAACTTGAAAATCCTTTTGTTCTTTTATATGACAAAAAGATAAGTTCTTTAAAAGAAATGTTACCAATTCTGGAAACTGTTAATAAAGCTCAAAGACCACTTTTAATAATAGCTGAAGATGTAGACGGTGAAGCACTTTCTACTTTAGTTGTAAATAGACTAAGAGGAAGTTTAAATATTGCTGCTGTTAAAGCACCTGGATTTGGCGACAGAAGAAAAGCTATGCTAGAAGATATTGCGATTTTAACTGGCGGTAAGGTTATCGCTGAAGAGATGGGAATGACTCTTGAAGCTACTACTATTGAAGATCTTGGAACTGCTTCTAAAGTTGTAATTGACAAAGACAATACAACTATCGTAGATGGTGCTGGAGATAAAAGTGCTGTTGAAGCTAGAGTTGGACAAATAAGAAATGAAATTTCAACAACTACAAGTGACTATGATAAAGAAAAAGCACAAGAAAGACTTGCAAAATTAAGCGGTGGTGTTGCTGTTATCAAAGTAGGTGCTCCTACTGAAACTGAAATGAAAGAGAAAAAAGATAGAGTTGATGATGCACTTAGTGCAACAAGAGCTGCTGTTGAAGAAGGTATTGTTATAGGTGGTGGTGCTGCACTTATTAAAGCTGCTGCTAAAATAACTCACAATTTATGTGATGATGAACAAATTGGAGCAGATATTATAATAAGAGCTATCGCTGCACCATTGAAGCAAATTGCACAAAATGCTGGATTTGATGCTGGTGTTGTAGCAAATGAAGTTTCTAAATCAACAGATGAAAATGTAGGTTTTGATGCTGCTAAAGGAATTTATGTAGATATGTTTGAAGCTGGTATCGTTGATCCTGCAAAAGTTGAAAGAGTAGCTATGCAAAATGCTGTATCAGTAGCAAGCCTACTTCTTACAACAGAAGCAACTGTTAGTGATATAAAAGAAGATAAGTCTGCTGCTCCTGCTATGCCTGATATGGGCGGTATGGGCGGAATGCCTGGGATGATGTAATCCTCATTTTTTATTATAAGCCCCTTATTTAAGGGGTTTATTCCTCAAGTAGTGGCATATTAAAAGTAAAAGTTGTTCCAACATTAAAATCACTTTTTATTTTGATTGTTCCATTTAATTTTTCTAGCTCTGCCTTAACAACACTCATACCAACACCTCTACCTGAGATTTCAGTTATTTCATCTTTTGTTGACATATTATCTTTAAAAATATACAAATATATTTCTTTATTTGTCAAATTACTTATATCTACTTCTTTTGAAATTTTATTCTTTATTTTTTCCGCATTTATACCTGCGCCATCATCTGAAATAATAATTTGCAACATATTATTTTTATGACCAAAACAACAAGATATTGTGCCTATTTCATCCTTGCCCATTTGCAATCTTTGCTCTGGCATCTCTATTCCATGATCAACACTATTTCTAAACATATGAACTAAAGATTTTATAAATGGTTTATATTTATTTGGTATTAAAATTTCAGTATCACCTTTTATTTCAAATTCATATATTTCTTTTTTTAATCTTTGTGCTATTTGTTTTGTTAATCTAGGATATGAATTAAGCCAAGAAAATAAACTTTTTTGAGTTAAGCGATTTATATCTTTAAGCAAATCATTAGATGCTTTATCATCTAAATTTTTTATATCAAGTAATTTTTTATATCTAATCTTTATATCTTTTAATATTTTTTTATTAACAAACATCAAGTCATGATTTTCTATAAAATTTTCACCCAAAAGCCTATTAATATCATTTAAATCATTTTGCATAAATAAATCAAATTTTATAGTATTTAAAAAATCTGCTAATTTATCGTTAGCTATCGCTTTATCATCGGCTAAAAATTTGCTAAGTTGCGACTCTATATTATGTAAATACTGCGCTGTATTATTCATAAAAAGTTGCAAAAACTAACCTTTAAAAGTATGTATAATTCTATACAATTTATTTATATTAAATAAAGATGTTTTTTTATTATCTATATAATCATTTTTATTTTTTATAAAATCTTCAAAATCACTTTTTGTATCATAAAAAATATCACTATCTCTCACGATTGCAACTATCATTTTTAGTGTGCTTTGCTCTTTTTCAAACTTCTTTTCTAACTTCTTTTTATCTGTTATATTTGTAAGAATCAGCATTATTTTTTTATTTTCTAGTATTTTGTATTCTAATTTCAATGCTCTTCTGTTTAATATTATTTCACTTGGAAGTAATGTTATCATAGATTCTTGCATAATTAAATCTTCTATATTTAAAGCATCCAATATCCAGCATTTAAAATCATTTGCTTTTTTTTCATCTTTAAATAAAATATTTGATATATCCTTAAAAGCTATATCTTTATCTAGATATTTTTCACATTCTTTTGAATATTCATCATCTACTATAAAATCTTTATTAAATACAAGAAAACCCTGTCCTGCATTATTAAGTAAAGTCGTAACTTTATCAGTTTTTGTCTGAACATCATCGATTAAAGTTCTTACTTTTAATTGTGTTTTAATTCTAGCCATTAGCTCTTTTGCTTTAAAAGGCTTTGCCACATAATCAACTCCACCAACATCATAAGATCTTTTGATACTGTCTTCGTCTGTTTTACCTGTTATAAATATTACTGGTATTTTGCTTGTCTGTTCATCTATCTTTAACCTTTTGCACACTTCATATCCATCAATCTCAGGCATCATAATATCAAGCAAAATTAAATCAGGAGCATCCTCAATAGCTATATCTAAAGCAGTTTTACCATCAAGAGCTACAAACACATCATAAGTTTCTTCCAATAATTCAAGTAAAATTTCTACATTTGATTCTGTGTCATCTACTATTAAAATCTTTTTATTGTTTTGTATCATTTTTCAAATAATTTCATAATTTCTTTAAATTTATATTTTTTAAATAAAATTTTTACTTGTAAAAATATTTTTTCATCTTCGTTATTTAACTTATACCCTTCAATCTCTTCAATAATTGGCTTACATTTTTTATATAATTTTGTACTTGCTGCTTCTTTTAGCTGTGTAAAAAGTTGTTTCTTTTTTTCAGTATCTATTGTTAAAAGTTTCTCATTAATGTTATTGTCAATTTGTAAATCTTTTAATTCATCTAGCACCTTATTTAACTCAATATAAAATTTGCCAAACAACTTAGTATCAAATTTGATTTCCAATTCTTTTGCAATAGCACTTAAATTATTTGCCCCTATACTTGCACTCAATCCTTTTATAGTGTGAATTTCTCTCTTAAGACTTTCCTCGTTTAAGTTTTCAAGTTTTAAATTTTTGTTTTTAAGATAAAAATCATTTAGTATTTTTAAATATAACTTTTCATTTCCTGCCAAATAAGACAATCCTTTTTCAGTATTTATATTTATAAAATTTGGCACCATTGGTTTATTTTTTGTAACTATGTTTGCATTACAAATATCTGCTTTTTTAGATATATATTTTAATAACATATCATATAATTTTTCAACCTCTATTGGTTTGTTTAGATGGCCATTCATTCCTGCTTGTTTGGTTTTTGCAACATCTTCTTTCATAGCATTTGCAGTTAAAGCTACAATTGGTATTTCTTTATCTTTTTTTCTTATAATTTTGGTAGCTTCAATACCACCCATTATTGGCATTTGTAAATCCATAAAAATTAATTCATATTTTGATAGATTATTATTATATTTTTCAATTGCCTCTTGCCCATTATTTGCAATATCAATATTTATACCACTATCTTCCAATAACCCAAAAATAATTTCTTGATTTATCTGATTATCTTCCACTAAAAGTATATTTGAACCTTTTAAAGTAGATATATTATATTGCGAAAAATCTTCATTGTCATCCAAAACAGACGAATCAACACCTTTTTTTTCTTTTAACTCTATTTCAAATATAAATTTACTACCTTTTTCTATCTCAGATTCTACCCATATTTTTCCACCCATTAATTCTACTAATTGTTTTGATATGGCAAGCCCTAATCCTGTGCCTCCGTATTTTCTAGTTGTGCTTCCATCTGCTTGTGAAAATGATTTAAATAACTTTTTCTGTTGCTTTTGTGTTAGCCCTATTCCAGTATCAACTATCTCAAATCTAACAGTATCGTCTGATATTTTTTTAATAAGAATACTTATAGTGCCAGAATTTGTAAATTTAATTGCATTCCCTAAAAGATTTATTAACACTTGTGATAATCTTAAACTATCGCCATAAAAAATTTTACCTATATCTTTATAATAATTTACTATAATTTTAAGATTTTTTTCATGTGCTTTAAATTTCATTAAGCTTACTATACCATCTATAGTTTTATACATATTAAAATTTATTTTTTTAATACTTAATTTTCCAGCTTCAATTTTACTAAAATCCAAAATATCATTTATAATTCTCAAAAGATTTTTTGCACTAATATCTATTTTTTGTATATAATTTTTTTGCTTATCATTTAAATTTGTTTTTAATGCTAAGCTAGACATTCCCATAATCCCATGCATAGGAGTTCTTATTTCATGTGACATATTTGCTAAAAATTCAGATTTAGATTTTGTAGACTCTTCTGCTTTTTCTTTAGCTTTTTCCAATTCCTTTGTTTTTTCTTTAACTTTTTTATCAAGATTGTAAATATTATCATCAATTGTTTTAACCATAATATTAAAATTATTTGCCAACAAACTTATTTCATCATTAGTTTCAATATTGGAACGAATTTTATAATCACCTTTTGTTACCTTATTTGCCATATCAGAAAGTGCCAAAATTGGTTGTAAAAATTTTTTAAAAAATAAAACACTTACAGCAATAGAAATAAGAAAAATAATCAACCCCAAAGATATAATTTTATTTTGTAAAATAAATGATGATTTTTTAAATTCCTCAGTATAAGCAGATGATGCGATATACCAGCCCAACTGTGGAATATATTCTATCCATGAAATTTTATCATAGATGTAGTTACCTTTGTCACTTGGCTTATCCCATTTGTATTCTAAAACTTTTGTTGTCTTACTTATTTTTACCAATTTATCATAAATAAAATAATCTGCATCAAATTTTAGATTTTTAAAATTTTTACCTTGGATATTGTCATTTGGATGCATAAGCATTTTGCCTTTATCATCAAATATATAAATATATCCTGTTTTACCAACTTTTGCAGTCTTCATAATATTTTCAAGTTGTAAAAATAATTCTTTTTTTCGTTTTTGCACTTCTACATCAATATCATCTATATAAACACCAGTACCTATCACCATGTTCCAATTTGGGAAATTTTTAGAGAATGTTAATTTTTCATACGGAGTATCATCTCTTTTATTTTTTTGCCACCAATAGCTACAAAAGCCTTCTCCTTTTTCTTTTGCTATTTTTACCATAGGAGGAACTACAAAATTTCCTTTTATATCTTTAATTTTTGACATATCTTTGTCTTGCAAATATGGATGAGAAATCAAAACACTTTTATAATCACTAATATAAAAATAGTTATTATCAGCATATCTTAATTTGTTTACCAATTCTATAACTTCTTTTTTAAGCCTTTTTTGTGGTACGCTATAATATTCGCCAGTTCCAATTATCCAGCCAAATGGTTTAAATGTAAAAACATAACTTATTTTATCTTCAATAATTTTACTTTTTGGATTCAACCATTGATATTCAATAATGCCAGAATTATTTTGTTTACACTTTTTAACCATTTCACTAAATACATATACACCATTTTGGTCTTTATAATTTTGTAAATTTTCTCCATTAAGAGAGTTAGATATTGGATGCATTATCATTTTTGGTTTAAAATCATTTATCCAAAAATATCCTATATCACTTCCATATCTATAATTTTGAATAAAATCAACAATCTTTTGTTTTAGTTGTTTTTGCGACAGTTTATTTTTATTACTGTCATATATATCATGCACTATTATTTCTAATTCTTTTGCTCTGTCTTTTAGCATAATGGCAATATTTTCAGGTTTAGACTGATTGTATTTAGCTTGTATTATAGACCAAGCAACACTTGTTAGATTTTTTAATTCATTTTTATGTCTTTGTAATGATCTTCGTTTAAAATCTTCCAAGGCAACTGTAACATTTTTGGATATAGTTACCACTTTATCTAAAATAGCTTTTCCATTTCTTTCTTCTAGTTTTTGAATAGTTTTATCAATTTCTGGTAATGCAAATACGGCAACAACAATTATATATCCAATAATTAATCCGGTTACTATTCCTATGGTTTTATATAATATTTTTGACTTAAACACTTATACTATCTTTTAAATTTCAAAACACACTTTATTTCGCCCACTTTCTTTTGCCTCATAAAGTGCATTATCTGCTCTTTTTAATGAAGGTTCCAAATTCTTTTCTTTTTCAATATATACTTCAGAAACACCAAAACTAGCAGTAAATTGTAAATTTTGGCTTGAACTTATCTTGATATTAATTTGTTCTATTTCTCTTTTTAACTTTTGAGCAACTATCATTGCTCCATCAAGTGATGTTTCTGGCAACAATATAACAAATTCTTCTCCTCCGTATCTACAAGCAATATCACTTTTTCTTTGTTGTTCTTTTAGCTTATTTGACAATTCTATTATTACATCATCACCAATTTGATGTCCGTAAGTATCATTGATATTTTTAAATTTATCAATATCAAGCATTATCAAAGCTAAATCTTTTTTTTCTCTTATTGCCAAATCCAAAATATGATCAGATATTTTACCAAAATATCTTCTGTTGTATAATTTTGTCATAGGATCGGTTGAGGCTAAAAATTTTAATTCCCTTTTCAAATCTTGTAATTGCAATTCTCTATTTACTCTTGCAAGTAATTCTTTTGGTCTAAAAGGCTTAGTAATATAATCACTTCCTCCAACATCATAAGCTTTTTCGATACTGTCTTCATCTGTTTTAGCCGTAATAAATAATATATGTATGTCTTTAGTTTTTTTATTTGCTTTTAATTTTTTACATACTTCATATCCATCCATATCTGGCATAGTAATATCAAGCAAAATCAAATCAGGCGTACATTCATCTACAATATCCAGAGCAGTTTGTCCATCAAGAGCCACAAATACATCATAAGTTTCATCTAGTAAATTAAGTAAAATTTCTATGTTTACTTCCGTATCATCTACTACTAATATCTTTTTGTTGTTTTTCATTGTTTCTCCAATACCTCAATTATTTCTTTAAATTTATACTTTTCAAATAAAGACTTTACTTGAGATAAAATCTTTTTATCATCGCCTAATAATTCATATTTCTCGATCTCTTTAATAATAGGTTTACATTTTTTAGGTAATTTTGTACTTACAGCTTCTCTAAGCTGAATAAAAAGTTTTCTCTTTTTTTCATCATCAATTTTCAATAATTCTATTTGCCCATTATCTTCGACTTGCTGTTCTTTGATTTCATTAAATACTTTATTTAGTATAACATAAAATTTATCGAACAATTTAATATCATACTCACTTTCTATATCTTTTGCAATATTGTTTAAATCTTCTGCACCTATATTTGCACTTAGTCCTTTTATTGTATGAATTGTTCTTTTAAAATCCTCATCATTTAATTTTTCAAGTTTTAAATCTTTGTATTTAGTATAAAAATCATTTAATATTTTTAAGTATAATTTTTCATTTCCAGCCAAATAAGACAATCCTTTTTTAGTATTTATATTTATAAAATTTGGCACAATTGATTTATTTTTTATAATTATATTTGTATTATTAACATCTATCTTTTTTGATACATATTTCAATAAAACCTTATAAAGTTTTTCAATTTCTATTGGTTTGTTTAGATGGTCGTTCATACCTGCTCGTTGAGTTTTTACAACATCTTCTTTCATAGCATTTGCAGTAAGTGCTATAATTGGTATATTTTTATCTTTTTTTCTTATAATTTCAGTTGCATCTATACCATTCATTATTGGCATCTGTAAATCCATAAAAATTAATTCGTATTTTGATGGATTATTGTTATATTTTTCAATTGCTTCTTGACCATTATTTGCAATATCAATATTTATACAGCTATTTTCTAATAAACCAAAAACGATTTCCTGATTTATTTGATTATCTTCTACTAAAAGTATATTTGAATTTTTTAGCGTAGTTAAATTATTTTCTAAAAATTTTTTATTAATATTTGAATCGTGTAATTCAACATTGATTTTTTCTTTTAATTCTATTTCAAATATAAATTTACTGCCTTTATTGACAATAGATTCTACCCATATTTTTCCACCCATTAATTCTACTAATTGTTTGGATATAGCAAGCCCCAATCCAGTGCCTCCGTATTTTCTAGTCGTACTTCCATCTGCTTGACTAAATGATTTAAATAATTTTTTCTGCTGTTTTTGTGTCAATCCTATTCCAGTATCAACTATCTCAAATCTAATAATATCGCCTGATATATTTTTAATATTTAAATTTATTGTGCCTGATTCTGTAAATTTTATTGCATTTCCTAAAAGATTAATTAGTATTTGAGATATTCTTAAATTATCTCCGTAAAAATTTTCACCAATATTTTCATCATAATTTATTATTATTTTTAAATCTTTTTCATCTGCTCTAATTCTAACCAAACTAACTATGTCATTAATTATTTTATGCATATTAAAATCTATTTTTTTAATATCAAGCCTACCAGCTTCTATTTTACTAAAATCTAAAATATCATTTATAATTTTTAAAAGATTTTTTGCACTTGTTTCTATTTTTTTTATGTAGTTTTTCTGTTTTTTATTTAAATCTGAATTTAAAGCTAAGTGCGACATTCCCATTATGCCATTCATAGGTGTTCTTATCTCATGTGACATATTTGCCAAAAATTTAGATTTAAATTTTGTAGATTCTTCTGCTTTTTCTTTAGCTATTTTTAATTCTTTTGTTTTTTCTCTAACTTTTTTATCAAGGTTTAAATTTAAAGCTCGAATCTCTTCGTGAAGCTTTGCACTTACTTGTATGTTTTCATTTAATGATATTGCCATTTGCCCAAATTCATCTTCTGAACTCAAATCTATTTTATTTGTATAATCTTTTTTATTTTGCAAAAACATAAAAAAAGAATCCAAACCAATTTTTAATTTTTTAAGTGGAGTATTTACTAATCTTGTCAACAATAAACTTATTGCAATCAAAATAGCTATCAATAAACTTACAGCAATATATATTTTTATTATATTTGATTCTAGCAACTGATTTTTAATAGTTAAATTAAAATTATCTATATCATCTTCTGCTTCTTTTTTTAATTTTTTTACTTGATTTGTAATTATCGATTCATCATAATAAAGAATAATTTTACCTATTTTGATTTCTGAACTATAAATTGGCTTACTAAATTTCAGATATTCATTAAAGTCATTGGTCACATTATCTTTAAAAATTATTTTGCCTTTTTCCTTAACTGCCAACAAAAAAAACTCATTCATAAGATTATCCCAAATTTGTATAGCTTTTATACCATCTATTTTCATATCAAATTCTAAACTTTTTTTTAGCATATCCTTATTAAAATTTAATAAAAACAAAGATGAATTTTTACCAATCATCATTGTAACATCTTCTATTTGCTTTTTATTTATCTTTAATCTTATCTCTTGTTTTTTATCAAATGCTTTAATTACTGAATTTAAATTATAAATTCTAATTTTTTCTATCAATGCATTATCATTTTTAACAAATAAATAACCTGCACCTATAAATGCGCATATAATTACACTACCCAAAACAAGAAGTGTTTTTAAAATTATACTTTTATTTATTTTATTATTTTTCATCATCTGTACATATTGACAATTTCATCATATGTCCCATCGCTTTTTATTTCATCCAATGCCTTTTGCCACTTTAAAATTATTTTATCATCCGTATTTTTATTAAAAGCAAAATAAAGTTTTGTCTTTTTTATTTCATATACAACTTCATAGTCACTCATCTTTAAATCATTCTTCCTAGCATCGTATTGAATAGATTCAAGTGTATATGCAAACATATCAATTCTATTTTTTTTCATTTTTACAAATGATTGCTTAATAGAATTTTTTCCACTTATTAAATGTAGATTTTTTTTATCAACTCCATTATCTAAAAGCATTAGACCTGATGCATCTTTTAAAACAGCGCCAATTCGGTATTTGTTTAAATCTAAGATATTGTTAATCACAATTTTTTTAGCTTTAGGAGCAATACAGCAATCTATTGTATCCATTATCGGACCAACCCACTTAAATAAATGTTCTCTTTTTTGTGTTTTAACAGTAGAAAAAACCATATGATTTTTCTTTTTCATTGCCGTAGAATATACTCTTGACCAATTTGTTAAAACT
>JAOZVJ010000030.1 GCA_029938215.1 Arcobacteraceae bacterium
TATCCTCCACACATACCAGTACCATCTATCATAATAGGATTTAAACTAACCGTTGTTTGGACATTGTATTCTTTTGTTAAAAGTGAAACAAATTTCATCATAGGAACTGGACCAATAGCTATAACTTCATCAACATCCTGAGTTTCTAATATTTCTTTAAGTTCTTCTGTTACAAATCCATGTCGACCTTTGCTTCCATCATCAGTACAAATTCGTAATTCGTTAGATACTGCTTCCATCTTATCTTCTAAAATCAAATAATCTTTACTTCTAGCTCCCAAAATTGTGATAACATTATTTCCAGCTTGATGCATTCCTCTTGTTATTGGGTGAAGCACAGCAGTTCCTGTTCCTCCGCCAACACAAACAACTGTGCCTTTTTTCTCAATATGAGTAGGTTTGCCTAGCGGTCCAACCACATCCCTATATCCTTCTCCAACTTCTAAGTCGCCAAACATTTTTGTGCTTTTTCCAATAGTCATATAAATAATAGTAATCGTTCCTTTTTCTTTATTTACATCAGCCATAGTTAATGGAACTCTTTCTCCTGTTTCATTTGCAATTAAAATAACAAATTGACCAGGTTTTGCTTTTTTTGCAATTTGAGGTGCCTCAATTTCATTTAACACGATTGTATCGTGCGCCATTAATTCTTTTGCTACAATTTTATACATAAGTCCTCCATTTTAAATAAATAAGTTATAATTTTATTACAATACAACTTAAAGCTATCCAAAAAAAATTCATAAAATATTATGTTATTCATTAGATAAAGTTATATAATATAAATTTTAATTATAATACATGTACGTGAAATAAAAGAGGGGTAAGTCATATGACCAACCTCTCTTTTTTAATTTTTAGATTTATACTAAACTAATTTATTTAATTTCGTATTTTTCTCTTCCCATTTGATATAAATCATTGCCAAAAGTATCATTTATAACAGTAACTGGAAAATCTTTAACAGTTATTCTTCTTACAGCTTCTGGTCCTAATTCTGGATATGCAATAACTTCAGCAGATGTAATTTTCTTACCCAATAATGCACCAGCACCCCCAGTTGCTCCAAAATAAATCCCATCATATTCTTTACAAGCATCTTTTACTTCTTGATTTCGTTTTCCTTTGCCAATCATACCTTTTGAACCATATTTTAACATAGTTGGAGAATAACTATCCATTCTATAGCTTGTAGTTGGTCCAGCACTTCCTATTGGATCACCTGGTTTTGGTGGTGTTGGTCCTACAAAATAAATTATACTCCCTTCTAAATCAAAAGGTAAATCTTTGCCAGCTTCAATTAAATCTACTAATTTTTTATGTGCAGCATCTCTTGCTGTAAAGATTGTGCCGTTTAAATACACAATATCACCAGCTTTTAGTTCTCGTGTTTGTTCTTTGGTTATTGGTGTTGTTAAATTATATGTTTTGCTCATTTTAATTTCCTTTTACCTTATATTGTGATGTGTGCATGTCTGCTACTATGACATTGAACATTGACTGATACTGGCAAAGATGCGATATGGCAAGGATTTGATTCTATATGCACAGCAAGTACCGTTTGTGTTCCTCCCATTCCCATTGCACCAATTCCAAGCTTATTTAGCTCATCTTTAATTTCTTCTTCCATTTGAGACATTTCTAAATCTTTATTGACACTACCTATTGTTCTAAAAAGTGCATGTTTTGAAGATATTACAGCCTTTTCAAAAGTGCCACCAATACCAATTCCAACAGTAAGAGGAGGGCATGGGTTTCCGCCAGCATCACTTATTACTTGTTTTACATATTCAATAATTCCTGTTTTTCCAGCAGCAGGTGGAAATACTGTAGCTCGACTAACATTTTCACTTCCACCACCTTTTGCAGCATATTCTATATCAATTTTATCTCCAGCAACTATATCAAAATGAATAATTGCAGGCAAGTTATATCCAATCTTATCTTTTAAATTTGCTCGACTAAATGGCTCACAGGTTGAAGCTCTTAGATAAGCTTCTTTATATCCTAATTCTGTACCTTCGTTAATAGCATCTTTTAAAAGTCCACCGATAATTTTTGTATCAGCTCCTACTCTAACAAAAAATACAGCTAATCCTGTATCTTGGCAAAGTGGTCTTTTTTCATTTTTTGCAATATCTGCATTTTCAAGTAGTTGAGCCAAAACTTCTTTTGCTACAAGTGATTTTTCATCTTTATATGCATCTTCTATAGCTTTGTATGCATCTTTTGGTAAAACTGTACCACAATGAATTATTATATTTTTAACAGCTGTTACAACATCCTTGTATTGTATGTCTCTCATTTAACTCTCCTATTTTTCTATATTTTATCAGTATTTAAATAAAAAAAGCTCGATTTTAAAATCAAGCTTTTATGTTTAATCTATTTTTTATATTTTTAATCAAAAAAATTATTATCTTTAAGAATATTAATATTTTCTTGTATTGAATCAACTGAAACTTTAAATTTTGCTTTTACTTCATCGTTTAATTCTAGCTCAATAATATTTTCAATACCATTTGCTCCAAGAACTACGGGAACCCCCACTGTTATATCGTTATAACCATATTCTCCTTTTAATAAAACAGAAGAAGGCATAACAAGTCTTGAGTCATCCAAAATAGCTTGAACCATAACCGCAATAGATCTTCCTGGCGCATAATATGCAGAAGTTCCAAGATGTTTTACAATTTCAGCACCACCTTCTTTTGTGCGATCAATTATATCTTCCATATCTTTTTGTGAAATAATTTGATCCAAAGGAACTCCTCCAACAGCAGAAATTTCAGGACAAGGTATCATATTTAAACCATGATCACCTATTATCATAGCTCTTGTTTGTCCTGAACCATATCCAACTTTTTTATGAATTTGATATGCCATTCTAGCACCATCTAAAGCACCTGCCATACCAATAATTCTATTTCTGTCCCAACCTGTCATTTTATGTACAACATAAGTCATAACATCAAGAGGATTAGAAACACAAAGAATAATTGCATCTGGTGAATATTTTACAATATTTCCTACGACATCTTTCATTATTTTTGCATTTATCATAAGTAAATCTGCTCTTGTCATTTCACTTCTTCGTGGAACTCCAGCGGTAATTACAACTATGTCACAATCCTTTAAATCAGCTGCACTTTCGGCTGCTGTTACAATAGTACCTTGAGGAGAATAACTTGTTGATTGCCCAATATCAATTGCTTTTCCTTTTGCTACATCAGGATTTATATCGTATAAAACTACTTCGTGACAAGTTCCAAGCATAGTTAATGTATATGCTGCTGTAGCACCTACAAATCCTGCTCCTACTATTCCTACTTTTCTACCTACCATCATATTTTCTCCTTTTTTATTTAATTTTTTATCTAATGTTACTGAAATGCTATTATATTATGTTAATGTTCTTATATATAAAATTAGGGTATTTCTATATAAGAGCATTAAACACTTATTAAATTACCAAACAGCAAAAATGCTATTTGGTAATATTTGTTTATTTATTTATTTTCAAGTCCAAAAGTAAATCCGTTTTTAACTTTTTCAATTAATTCTGGTAAAATATCTTCATATTCTCCAATAATTCCAAAATCAGCATTGTTAAAAATTGTTTCTTTTGCATTATGATTAATAGCAATAATAGTTTCAGATTCTTTAATACCAGCTATATGCTGAACTGCACCGCTAATACCAATTGCTATATAAACTTTTGGTCTAACAGTTTTACCTGTTTGTCCAATTTGTCTTGCATACTCAGAAACACCTTCGTCAACCATAACTCTTGAAGCTGCCCATTCTGTATTTATACCTTGTTCATTAAGAGCAGTAGCTAAATCTTTAACAAGTTTCATTTCATCACTTGTAGTTCCTCTACCACCTGCTACTATAATGTCAGCTTCAAATAAATTTTGTAATCCACCTTCACCTCTTACTGTTTCAATAATATCAGATACAAATTCTGATTCATCTAAAGTAGGAGTAAAAGATGAAATTACACCTTCACGATTTTCTACAAATTCAGGTACTTCAAATGTTCCAGCACGAGCTGTTGAAATTTGAGGACAAACAAATCCAATAATAGTAGCAAGTTTAGATTCGCCATAAGTTGGTCTTCTTGATTCTAAAATTGGAGCATAAATTACTTGTTCTTTTGTTTGTTTATTTCTGTGTTTATGTTCACCGATAATAAGTTCTGTACAATCAGCAGTAACTCCTGAATCTGTTTTTACACCAATTCTAGGAGCTAATTCTCTACCAGCAGTTGTAGCTGCAAATAAAGCAATTTCAGGATTTCTCTCTTTGATAACTTGTGCAAAAATTGCAGAGAATGGTAAAATTCTATATTCTTCCAGTCTGTCATCATTTACAACAATTACTTCGTCAGCACCGTAAGAAATAAGTTCTTTTGCTAAATCGTCTACATCTTTACCAATAAGTAAAGTTGTAACTTTTGTTCCTTCTTCTAAAGAATTTGCTAAATTTCTAGCAGGTGTTAAAAGTTCTAAGGATGGTCTTGATATTTTACCATTTGTAACTTCTGCCCATGTTAAAATTCCACTTGCTCCATTTCTAAAGTCAATAACTCTTAAACTTTCATCTCTTACTTTTTCTTTTTTAGCTTTAGCTTCTTTAACTTCCAAAGTATTTTTACCTGATTTTACATTTTGAATTAAACTAGATACTAATTCGGATTCACTATGTCCATCACACATTTTAATTGGAGCTCTTTCGCTTTTAATTGTTGCTACTTTTGATACAATTGTTGGGCTTCCGTTTTCACCTGGAGTACCTAATCCTATATGTTCATCACTTAATCCAATATCTTCAATACTAAATATTTTAATATCAGCAGTTCTAGCTTTTATTGCGCCACTTAATTTTGGTCTTCTTGGGTCAATTCCAGTTGGCGTAAAGCTCATTGCACAAGGTAGAGGCATACTCATCATTTGATAGCCACCCTCAATAATTCTTTTTGCATGAATTCTGCCATCTACATAATCAGCAGTTTCTATAAAAGTACCTTGTGGTACTCCTAAATTTTCAGCAACTTGCGAAGGAACATGTGCAGTATCACCATCACTTGTTTGTCTTCCTGCAACTATTATAAAGTCTTCATTAAGTCCTTTTCCATAACCCAAATGTTTAAGCATAGTAGAAATTGCAAGACCTGTTGCATAAGTATCAGAACCTCCAAGTTTTCTATCGCTTAAAAGATATGCTTCATCATATCCAAGAGCTAAAGCTTTTGTTAAAGACTCTGTAAAAGATGGTGGTCCCATTGAACAAACTATAAGTTTAGCATCTGGAATTTCATTTTTAAGTTGAAGTCCAGCTTCTAAACCATATGCACAATCTACATTTATAACAGATTTTGCTTTTGTTCTATCCATTAAACCATCATCGCCCATTCTCATCTCAGATGCTAACGGAACTTGTTTCATTAAACTAATTATTGTTAAAGCCATATTTTCACCTTCTCCCTTACATCATATTATAATCAGGACCATCTCCACCATAAGGTGCAGTCCAAGTAATTCCACCATTTGGTGCTTTAATATCACAAGTTTTACAATGCACACAGTTTTCTGCGTGTAATCTCAAACTTTTATTCCCTTGCTTATCAGTATGTAGTTCATATACTTCTGCAGGACAAAGGCTAGCACATGCTAATCCGTATTTTTCTATATTTGATGATTGAAATTCTTCTTCATTATTGATATGTAAATGAGGTATTTGCACTTCGTCATGCATAGCTTTTGAATAATATACACTTGTAACTTTATCAAATGTAAGTTTTTTATCAAACTCTAATTTGTCAGCAAATCTATCTTTAAACGCTTGTTTCCCAGTTGCAGCAAAATCTTTAACTGTTAATGTTTCTTTGTTATCAGCTTCAACTTTTGGTGTTAGCATACAAAATCCGCCAGTTAAAAGTTGAACACCCATTTTAATACCACCAAGAACCATACCATCTTGCATTACTGCTCTGAAGTTTCTTGTAGGATACAATTCTTTATAAATAAAACTTTTATTTACCAATTCTTCATATCTATGTAAAGATGTTTTGCTTGTATCATTTTTTACCAATGCCTCAACAGCAGCAGTAGCAGCACAAATACCAGAACGAACAGCTAAATGCACACCTTTTAGTCTAGCAGTTGTTAAGAAACCTGCACTATCTCCAACTATCATTAAATTGTCATCATAATATTTAGGTACAGAGTTCCAACCACCCTCAGGTAAAGTTTTTGCTCCTGATTCTATCAAAGAACCACCTTCAAGCATTTTAGATACTTCAGGATGAGTTTTCCACACTTGCATTGCAGTATGAATATCAAATGAAGGATCTTGATAATCAAGTCCAACAACAAGTCCTAAGGCAATTCTATCTTCTGTCATACCATAAATAAATCCACCGCCAAACTCTTCTTTATCTTTTAGAGGATATCCAAATGTATGTTTTACACTACCAGCTTTTACAGTACCTTCTGGCATTTTCCAAACTTCTTTAACGCCCAAAGAATATATTTGAGGATTTTTACCATTATCTAGATTTAACTTTTCAATTACTGTTTTAGCTAAACTTCCTCGTGTACCTTCTGCTAAAATTGTAATATTAGCTTTTACAATAGTACCTTCTTGAAAGTTTTTCTGTTTAATACCATGATGGTCGACACCAGTATCTTTGGTTTTTACACCTACTACTTTTCCATCTTCGTAAATAACAGAATCTACTGCAAAACCTGTGTAGATTTCTACTCCTCGCTCTTCCGCCAAGGTTGCTAAATATTTACAAACTTGTCCCAAAGAAGCAATATAGTTACCTTCATTTGACATATATGGTGGATGAAATGGTAGTGTTGTACTACCACCATTATCATTTAATTTTACAGTTACATCATCATTAACTTTAGAATCAAATGGAATACCATCAAATTCACCTGTTGTCAACAAGTCTTTAAATACTCTAGGTCTTATTACAGCACCTGAAAGTATATGAGAACCAACTGAACTACCTTTTTCAATTAGCATTATTCTTTTATTTTCACCCTTTTGTTTCAACTTATCTGCTGTTGCAATTGCTGTAGCTAAACCAGCAGGTCCAGCTCCAACTATAAGTACATCGGTTGAAATAACATCATGATTATCCATTAATTACTCCATATTTATATAAATTACCTAAAATATAAATTTTATATTAAGTATGATTAAGAATAGCAAAATTTAAGTTAAGATTTAATTTAAGAAGTGTTTGAGTATTGTTTGTGAAAAATTATGTGAAAAATCGTAACAAGTTAAAATATGGCAATAAAATGATAGAAGATTTTAATTTTTATCTACATATTGCCTATGACCTATTTTTTATAAAATCCATTTGTATAAAGTGTATCAATTAATTCTTGAACACTTCCTATTGATTTTGCAAATTTTCTATCTTGGTCATCATTTAAATTTGCTTCGATTATTTTTTCGGCACCATTAGCACCTATCATAACAGGAACACCGCTTACTGTATCTTTATATCCATATTCACCATCTAGCATAACGGCACACGGATAAATTTGTTTTTTATCAGATAAAACTGCTTCTACCATAAGTGCTGTTGCTTTAGCAGGTGCATAATAAGCACTTCCATCTTTTAGTAAACCAACTATTTCAGCTCCACCTTTTCTTGTTTTTTCAACGATTTCATTTATCTCTTCCCAAGTTAAAAGATCCGTTAATGGAACACCTGCAACTGTTGAAAATCTAGGAAGAGGAACCATATCATCACCATGTCCACCCATAACAGAACATCTAATTTGCCCAGCACCATAACCTAATTTTTCATATACAAAATGAGCCATTCTAGCACTGTCTAAAATACCAGCCATTCCAATAACTCTATTTCTTTTCCAGCCAGATTCTTTTAATGCAACATAAACCATAGCATCAAGAGGATTAGATACTGGGATAATAATAGCATCTGGAGATGTTTTTTTAATACTACTCATAATATCTCTCATAATAGTTGCATTTTTAAGCAATAAATCATCTCTGCTCATACCAGGTAATCGTGGACTTCCTGCTGTTATAACAACAACATCACAGTCTCTTACATCCTCTAAAGTTTCTGCAACGCTTACAATTGTATGTTTTCTAGCAGCTTGTGCTGCTTGAGATAAATCAAGTGCCTTTCCTTTTGCTTTATCAACATCATTTGCTCTTAAAATTACTTCATGACAAGAACCACTCATTGCTAAACTATAAGCTACACTTGATCCAACATTACCCACGCCTACTATTGCTACTCTTTTTCCTCGCATATTTTTCCTTTTTTGTATATCTTTCATTTTACTATAAAATGAATAAAGGTTGAGAAAAACTATCTCAACCTTTCATTGCATTGAATTTATAGAAAATTAATTTTCTATAAATTTTTAGTTAAATATTATCAATAATATTATTTAATGTAGCAGATGGTCTCATGGCTTTAGTAGCTAACTCTTCATTTGGATTGAAGTATCCACCAATATCTTGTGCTTTGCCTTCCACAGCTAAAAGTTCAGCCATAATAGTATCTTCATTTTCAATTAACGCAGTAGCAATTGGTGCAAACTTTGATGCAAGTCCAGAATCATCTGTTTGATTAGCTAAAGCTTTTGCCCAATACTGAGCAACAAAAAAATGAGAAGCTTTATTGTCTGGTTCACCACATTTTCTTGAAGGTGTCTTATTCTTATCAAGATACCCATCATTTGCAATGTCTAGTGCAGCTGTAAGTGCAGAAAGTTTTGCATCTGAGTGTTTATTACCTAAAAATCTTAAAGACTCAGCAAGTGCCAAAAACTCACCTAATGAATCCCATCTTAAATGTCCTTCAGCCAAGAATTGATCAACATGCTTAGGAGCAGATCCTCCAGCACCTGTTTCATATAATCCACCACCAGCAATTAAAGGTACAATTGATAACATTTTCGCAGATGTTCCAAGTTCTAAAATTGGATACATATCTGTTAGGTGATCTCTTAATACATTTCCTGTTACGGCAATTGTATTTTTGCCTTCCCTAACTCTTGCATTTGTAAATCTAGTTGCATCTGTAACATTCATAAATTGAATATCTAAATCAGAAGTATCATAATCTGCAAGGTAAGTATCTACTTTTTTCTTAATTTCAATATCATGAGCTCTTGTATCATCTAGCCAGAATATAGCAGGTATACCTTCTAATCTTGTTCTTTCAACTGTTAATCGTACCCAGTCTTTGATTGGGATATCTTTTGCTCTAGACATTCTCCAAATATCACCAGCTTCACACTCAAATGACATTAAACATGTACCATCTTCAGATGTTACTGTAACAGTCCCAGCTTCTGCAAGTTCAAATGTAGTAGGATGCGAACCATACTCTTCTGCTTTTTGAGCCATAAGACCGATATTTTGCATTGTGCCCATTGTTGTTACATCATATTGACCATTTTTAACACAATCAGCTACCATCTCTGCATGGAACATACCATATGTAGAATCAGGAATAACAGCAGCAGTTTCTACAGCAGCACCTGTCCTATCCCATTGTTTACCACCTTCCCTTACAACTACTGGCATAGAAGCATCGATAATTACATCATTTGAAGCGTTAAAATTTGTTGTACCTTTATCAGAATCAACCATTGCTAATTTAGGAGAATCAGACTCTAATATAGCCAAGAAGTCTGCTTTGATTTGTGCTTCTTGTGCATGCCCAGAGATTTTTTTCTCTAAATCTGACATACCCATATTAGGATTAACATTAAGTTCTTTGAATATGTTTGCATATTTAGCAAATACATCTGCAAAGAATATTTCAAATGCGTGTCCAAACATAATTGGATCAGAGATTTTCATCATTGTAGCTTTAAGGTGCAATGACCAAATTACATTATTTGCTTTAGCATCTTCTATAGTTTTTTTATAGAAAGCTCTAAGAGTAGAAACTGACATAAATGTACCATCAAGAATTTCACTAGCAAACGCATCAATAGTTTTTAATTCTTTACCATTAAGTGCAATAGTTACTTTTTGATCTTTAGTTAATGTAACAGATTTTTCATTTCCAAAGAAGTCTCCATTTCCTTCCATGTGTGCAACATACGCTTTAGAGTTGTCAGAAAATGCTTTTAATCTATGAGGATTTTTTTGAGCAAATTTTTTAACCGCAACAGCAGCTCTTCTGTCTGAGTTACCTTCTCTTAATACTGGATTAACAGCTGAACCTAAACATGTGCTATATTTAGCTTGTAAAGCTTCTTCATTAGCATTTGTTGGATTTTCAGGATAGTTTGGTATTTTGTATCCTTGGCTTTGAAGTTCAGCAATACAATCTTTTAATTGACCAACAGAAGCAGATACATTTGGAAGCTTAATGATATTTCCATCATCTTTTAAAACAACTTCGCCTAATTTTGATAGCTCATCTTGAGCTAAATCCATTGTAGCTAAAACTCTATTTGCAAGAGAGATATCTGAAGTAACAACTTCAATATTTGCAGCTTTTGTAAAAGCATTTACGATTGGTAAAAGTGAATAAGTTGCTAAAGCCGGAGCTTCATCAATTTTTGTCCATATGATTTTTGACATATTGTTTCCTTACTGTTTTAATTTAGTAGGTGTAGTTTATCATTATATTCCTACAAATAAAATATGTCAAACAAAAATGATCAATTAAAATTTTATAATGTTTCATTTTGAAACAAAATTTACTTAATTGTTTTCCATAAGTCCTTTAAATTTCTTTTTTTTGATTTATTTTTGAGTATATTTTTTTTGGTTTCTATTTGTTTAAGGCTCTTTCTTTGGGCTTTTTGCTTCTTTTTCTTTTTGTGTTTTTTATTATTATTGTATTTTTTTACTTTCCTTATTGCTTCTTTGTGATTTTTGTAACTTTTTGTAAAGATATGCTTTTTTCCATCAGGTGCTTTCATAAAATATAAATACTGTGTATTTTTAGGAAAAATACTTGCTTTTATTGAATTAAAATCTACTGCACAAATTGGATTTTTTGGAATACCTTTTGTTTTATATGTATTATAGTCACTAAAATCATTTCTTATTTGTTTTGGTGTAACTTTTGTATGTGAAAATTTTCCATAGTTTAAAGTTCCATCCATTTGAAGTTTCATATTTTTCTTTATTCTATTATATATTACGCTTGAAATTGTTGTCATTTCTTCAATAGAGGCTGTTTCTTTTTGAATTATTGAGGCTATTACAATATATCGGAACCAGTTTTTCTTATTGTATAGTCCAAAAATCTTAGTGCTGTATTTTTTATATTGTTCATTTGTATAGTCCATTAGATATAGAATCAATTCTTCTTCATCCATACCAATTGGCAATAGATAAGTTTGAGCTATTATATTTCCATCTTTTTTGTATCCATATTCTAAATAGAATTTTAAAAGCAATTTTTTTGATATTTTTAATTTTTTTGAAACATCATCAATAAAGAAATAATATGTTTCTCCAGGTATTAGCGTAATACTTTTTAAAGCTGCTTTTGAAGTAGTAATTTTATATAAAAAATCAGCTTTTTTCATTTTTATTGATTTTAAATCTATCCATCCGCTTTGTGGATATCCTATAAATTTTAAAATAACTTTATCAACAGTATTTAAGTCGTATCCTTTTTCATCTAAATATGTTACAATGTAAGATGTTGAGCCTTTTGGTATATAGACTACTTGTTTAGATTCAACTGTTAGGTTTAGATAAAATAATATAGAAATAATAACTACAAGGAAAAGTTCAATAATGTTTAGGACAATATTTTTAATATTTATGTCATTTATTCTTTTGATTGTTAGTTTTTTAATATATTTATTTAATGGTATCAAAATCGACGATCTTTCTTATAATGGTTTTAATGCTAAAGAATTGTATTTAAAATATGATAAAAAGTTAATATTTTCTATTAAAAAATTAAAAATAGAACCATTGGCTACTAAAGATAAATTTAAATTTAACCCTTCTCTTATAGGACTTACGGATGAAATTTTAAATTATTTTGAATTAATAAGAATTGATGATATAAACTATAATAAAGAACATATCTTTATTGAATTTAAAAATAATATTTTTATTTTAAAACATAATGAAGCAGATATAAAAGTAAACTTCAAAATATCCAAAAAAGATTTATTGGTCGATTCTAGCATTACTTTACACAAATACAATATTAGCGTTAATTCAAAAACAAAATCTGCTATAAAAAACCTAAGTACCAATTTAAACGATCTTGCAGTAGATATAAAATCAAAAATAAAGCATAATGATTTTGAGTTTAACCTAAAAGGAAATATAAAAAATGGATTTTTAAAATATGAAGTTTTTTCAAATAAAATACATAGTCTAAATTTTCTTAAAAATATAAAAAATCTAGATTCTAAAATAGAAAAAATGATTTTTTCTCAATTTGAGTTTGATGAAATAAAATTAAAATCCCTAAAAGGAAAGATTAAATTAGAAGAGATAAACGAGCTTAATATAAAATCATTAAATGCCACTCTAACAATAGAAAAGCCAAAAATAAAATACCAAAAGAAACCAATTTTTTATTTTGACAAGGTATTAGTTTTGTATGAAAATGGAAAAATTGATTTAAGTATTAAAAAAGATAAAAACTTTCAACTTTTAACATTTGATGGGAAAATAAATACAACAATAGATAAAAAAGATATAAACATAAATGGAAAGATATTTTATGAAGATTTTATATTTGATACAAAAAGTGAAATTAAAATAGGCGAGAAATACCATATAAATGCTGAATATTTTAATATGCTTAATAGAAAATTATATTTTAAAGGAAATATAAATATAAATCCAAAAAATATTTTTTCAAAAGAAAATATTAAACTTGATATTGATGATTTTGAGTTTATTTTTGAGCCAAAACTACCATCACTTAAGGCTAAAAAAGTATATTTTCAATATCTAAATGACAATATATATTTATCTTTTAATAAATTTTTTTATGATAAGTTTGATTTGGATGGAAGCAAAGCTGTTATAGAAAATATTATTTCAGATAAAAAAACCGTATTAAAATTAAATATAAAAACCACAAGCTTATTGCAATCTGAAATGCTAAATATATTAAAATTTTATGAAATTAACTTACCTTTTTATCAGCCTTTTGGAAAAAATGAAGTAGTAGTAGATTTAGATATACCATTTGGTGATGATCCTATTGAGGCTTGGGCAACCGTAAAATCGCAAAATACACAAATAAATTTTGACAATAAATCTATACCGATTAAAAATTTATATCTTGAATTGGATAATAAAAATAATATAAAAACAACAATTAAATACAATGAAAACAATCAAAGTTTTGAACTTAATGGTCTAATTGATATAAACAAAAATAAATCTAGTGGAATTATAAACATTAATAATTTTTCATACAAAGATATTTTAGAAATTAAAAATGAAAAATTAGAATATAATATGAATTTTGATAAAAATATAACTAATATAAAAGTTCCTAAATATGGATTAAATTATAAAAATTTTGGAGATACACATCAAATAAAAATTGATTATTTTAATAAAACATTAAAATTTTTGAAACCAATAAGCGAAAAAACAGCAATACAATCTAATTTAAAATTAATAACAAATGATAATTTTATAAATACCGATTGTGAAATAAATAATCTATATGCAAAAACAAATGATTTGTATTTTGATAAATTTTTTAAAGATGAAAATAAAACAAAAATAAATTTGCCAAAAATAAATTTAAATTTAAATAATGGCATATTAAAACATAAAGATTATGATCTTATATACGGAAATATAAAAGCCGATATTGAAAAATCAAAAATTGATATAAAATATAAAAAAATGGATGATTTAATTTTTATTAATCTTGATACAGAAGATAAAAAATTAAATGTAAAAAGTGATAAATTAACATATAATTTTGTCAATAAATTATTAAAAAAAGAATTGCTTCAAGATGGCTATATATCGCTGAACATAAAAGGAACTTTTGATAATCCAAAAGGAAAAATATTATTTTATAAAACAACCATTAAAAATGTACAGGTTTTAAATAATCTAATAGTGTTTATAAACACTACTCCTGCGATTATTAATCCTGTTTTAGCTTTACCTACTTTGTTTAGATTGGGTGAGACAGGTTTTGATTTGCAAGGCTATTATGTAAAAAGTGGCTGGTGTGAATTTGATTATAATAAAAAAAGTAAATTATTGAGTTTTTCAGATATTTATACTAAAAGCAAAATGATGGATTTTAAAGCTAGAGGAAATGCAGATCTAGAAAAAAGAATAATTAATATAAATACAGATGTTGTTTTTATGAAAGATTATTCAAAATTTTTAAATCATATACCAATAGTTGGACACATAATAACAGGAGATGATGGAAATTTTGTAACTCAAGTTGATATTTATGGTTCCTTAAATGATCCAAAATTTGAAACACATACTGTTAAAAACGCTACTAAAGGTGCGGCGGGAGTATTAAAAAGAGTCATAGAGACTCCATTTAGAATTTTAGGTAATATATTTGATATAAATCTTACTATAACTGATGATAATACAACAAATCATGATGATTTGATGGATAAAGGTTATTAAGATATTCGATAGTGGCTACATCAATATAAGACATAAGTAACATAAATTCTAATAATAGTGTTTTCTTTTGGTTTTGGATAATCTTTATAAGCTATTTTGATAGTTCTGATACTATTTTTATCCAAAGTTCCGTAGCTTGAACTTCCTATAATTTTTAGATTTTTTATGTCTCCGTTTGGTTTTAGGATAAACTCAACTATATTTGTACCTTGTTGTCTAGTTCTAATAGCAATACGCGGATATCTTAAATATTGTTGTGTAATGCGTCCAATTTCATTTAAATTTTCTTTTAGATATTTTTTTACATCTTTTGAAAATTCAAAATATTCTTTTCCATATAGTCTTATGTAGCTTTGTGTTAAAGTATCTAATTTTTCAAGTTCCTCTTTTTCTTTCTTAATTTGTTGTTGTTTTTTTTGAATTTTTTTGAATTTTTTTATTTTATCTGTATCTTCTATTTTTTCTTTTTTTGGAAGTATTTTTTTGGAAGATGATATTTTTTTTATTATTTTGCTATTTTTTATTTTTATACTTTTTTCTTTTATTTTAACTTTTTTAATAATTTTTGGTTTTTTTATAAAAGTTGTTTTTCTTTTTGCTGGTTTTATTTCTTTTATTTTAACTTTTTTATATTTCTTTTTTGTAATTTTTTTCTTTATAATCTTTTTCTTTATAATCTTTTTCTTTGGTATCTTTTTTTTCTTTATTATGTTTTTCTTTTTTTTAACTTGTTTTTTAAAAGTAGGCATTAATTGTGGTTTTTCTATTTTTTTAATAATCTTTGGTTTTTCAATATTAACAAATTTAATATTCGTATATTTTTTACTAATATTTTTATTATTTTTAAATTTTTTGTTTTCTATTTTTAAATTTTGAAAACTAAAAAAAAGTATAAAATGTATAATTAGTGATATGAGAATTGCATAGATAAAATTTTTCATTGTGTTTTTTTAAGAGACAATATCGCTTAAAGTATCTATCATAGCTTCATCTACCAAAACACTATCTAGTTCCTTTTTAGGCTTAATACTAGATACTTTTTTCAACATAGTTACTTGCGATATAAGATTGCCACGACCATCACTTAACTTTTTAAATGCTTCATCATAAGAAGTTCTTGCGGTTTCAAGTCCCTTATCTACTTTTTTTAAGTCATCTACAAATCCATGAAATTTTTTATACAACTCTTCCGCTCTTTTATATACTTCTGCTACATTTTGGGCTTGTCTTTCGTATCTCCAAGTATTTTCAACAGCTCTAAGTGCAACAAGTAAAGTTGTAGGACTGACTAAGATAATCTTTTGCTTAAATGCTTCATCATAAAGATTTACATCATTCTCAAGTGCAAGAAGCAAAGCACCCTCAATAGGTACAAACATAAATATAAAATCTAAACTATTAACATTTTTAAGGTCTTCATACTTTTTATTACTCAGTCCTTTGATATGGTCTTTTACAGATTTAATATGATTTTTTATATAGTTTTGTTTATCTGCTTCATCATTTGATGCCATATATTCATTGTATGCAGTTAATGATGTTTTTGCATCTATGATTATATGTCTTTTATCTGGTAAATTAACTATCACATCAGGGCGAAATAATTTATTTTCATCATCTCTTAGACTTACTTCTCTTTTGTATTCGTGTCCTTCTCTAAGTCCTGAACTTTCAAGTACATTTTCAAGTACCATTTCACCCCATTTGCCTTGCTTTTTACTGTCGCCTTTTAGTGCATTTGTAAGATTTGAAGCTTCTTTTGTCATATCTTGATTTAACTTTTTTAAAGCTTGCAGTTCATTTTGTAATGCACTCCTATCTTTGGCTTCTTTATCATATACATCTTCAACTTTCTTTTTGAAGTCTGTTAGTTGTGCTTTCATAGGGTTTAGTATGTGTCCTAAGCTTTCTTGATTTTGTTGGCTAAATTTTTTACTATTATTATCAAATATTTCAGTTGCTAAATTTTTAAATTCAGTTTTTAGTTTCTCTTCACTATTTTGAAGAAGTTTTACTTTTTCTTCCATAGATTTATTTTGCTCTTCTAGTTTGGTTTGAAGTTGCGAAATAGTAGCTTTATTATTTTTTATTTCTTCATTATATTTAAGATTTATGACTTTAGACTCTTCTAGTTCTTTTTTTATTTCATTTACTCTTTTATCGCTAGTTATTTTAAGATTTGCTTCTGTTTTTGTTAAATTGCTGAGTCGTTCATTTAGTTTTACAAGTTCAATTTTATATTGTTGATTTGTAGCAGATTGTTTTACTTGATTTTTGTTTTTTTTAAATAAAAGAATGCTTACTATTATTAAAACAATACTTAGCAATATAGGCAATATAAATACTTCCATTTGAATATCCTATGTGTAAAATTAATTTATTCTAGCTAAATATTAATATAAGCTAGATTTGACAAAAATATTTTCATTTTAAATATGGTATAATGCGAACAAATTACGAGTTAGGAAAATAAATGTTTAATAAAAGTATATCTGCTTACAAAGAAGCAAAAAAAGTAATACCTGGTGGAGTTGATTCTCCAGTAAGAAGTTTTAGTAGTGTTGGCGGTGTTCCTCCATTTATTGAAAAAGGTCAAGGTAGTTATTTGATAGATATTGATGGAAATAAGTATCTTGATTTTGTTCAAAGTTGGGGCCCACTTATATTTGGTCATTGTGATAAAGAGATAGAAAAAGTAGTTGTTAAGACTGTTAAAAAAGGGTTGTCTTTTGGTGCTCCTACAAAACTTGAAACAAAACTTGCATCTGAAATAGTTGAGATGTTTGATAATATTGACAAAGTAAGATTTGTAAGTAGCGGTACAGAAGCTGTTATGAGTGCTATTAGATTGGCAAGAGGTGTAACAAAAAAAGATGATATAGTTAAATTTGAGGGTTGTTATCACGGACACAGTGATAGTTTGCTTGTAAGTGCTGGAAGTGGTATGGCTACATTTGGCGCGCCAAGTAGTCCTGGCGTTCCTGCTGTTTTGATTAAGCATACAATTTTAAGTGAATATAATAATATTAAACAATTAAAAAAATGTTTTAAAGAATCAAAAAATATATCTTGTATTATTGTTGAACCAATTGCTGGAAATATGGGGCTAGTGCCTGCAAGTGCTAAGTTTTTAAAAACTTGTAGAGAGCTTTGTGATAAACATGGAGCATTATTGATTTTTGATGAAGTTATGTCAGGATTTAGAGCTAGCTTGCATGGTGCTAGTGGTATTTTAGACACAACTCCTGATATTGTAACATTTGGAAAAGTTATAGGTGCTGGTATGCCAGTTGGTGCTTTTGCTTCAAGAAAAGAAATTATGGCACAATTAAGTCCTGAAGGTAAAATCTATCAAGCAGGAACTTTAAGTGGAAATCCCGTAGCTATGGCAGCAGGGTTAAAATCTTTGCGAAAATTAAAAGC
>JAOZVJ010000108.1 GCA_029938215.1 Arcobacteraceae bacterium
TGAAATTGTGGCATAAGGTAACAGGTGCGAAAGAGAATAAGGATTTAAAAAAAGTTGTCTTGACTTCTTGGGGTATTACAGTATACTGTCCCCGGATTTTGTGAAGGTAACATGTTAAAAAAAGAATAAGGATTTAGAAAAAGTTATCTTGACTTTTTGTGGTATTATAAAATAAAATAAAAAATGAGGTAAAAAGATGAAAAAATTAATTATTATATTATTAATAAATACATTTGTATTGGCAAATGAGGAGTTTTATAAAACATCATATAACTGCAGTAACACAAAACCAAACAGTGTAGAATATAAAGTGTGCAAAGATAAAGACTTGGCAAAGTTGGATTTAATATTAAGCTCAACATGGAAAAGTTTTAGGCTCATAACAAAACTAATAAAACATGATCAAAAAAAATGGATAAAATCAAAAAATAGATGTAAAGACAATACCTGTATAAAAGATTCATATCTCTCAAGGATAGATGAGTTGTATGTATCGCTAAAAGGTCAAAAGACTTTCCCAGATTCTGTATTGAAAGCTATGAAAGAAGCTGAAAAATTGATAACTGTAGTAAATGCTTATGAGTCAAAAGACCTTTCAAAAGAAAGTGAGATTTTTATGAATGATATATTTAGATTTAAAAATATTAAATTTAAAAAAGCTATAGATGAAAATTTAAAATTTGATAGTCCTGAATTGAAAAAGTTTTTAGGTAAATGTTATGGGTATAGATTTTTTGACTCTGTTGAACAAGACCAAATGTACAATAAAGATGGATATGTTGTTCTTAAAAATTATAAATATGGTAACTATGTGGATGACGGTAAAGGTGGATATACTCATGATGAACATAATACTAAAGATGCAGCATTATACTCAACTCAAAACATAACTATTAAAGGTAAAGATTATTTTTTAATAAAACAATCTTTACCATGGTATTTGTATGATCATCTCTATTTAATAGATAAAAGTAGATGTGCTTCATTTGGCAAAAAACATAAGTTTGATTTAGTAAAAGCTTTAAATGCTAAAGTTGTCAGTGAGAGTTATAATTATTCTGGTAAAAATTATCTAATGGAGTATAAAAATAAAAAAGTGATACTTAATATATCCCATTTTGGTATATATTACTTTGCAGTATATAAATTATTTGCTAAAGATATATATGCAAATAATATTGATAGATTTGCATATACAATTACCAATTATATAAAATTTATGACTAAAGAAAAATACGAAGAATTAAAAAAAACAAATAATAAAATAAAAAGGTGGAAAATAAAATGAGTTTTATAGGCACAAAAATTGGAGTTAGATATTAATTTTGTAGAAAAAAATACTAAATTAAAAGAAATTGAAATTGTAAATTTTACTTTATAAAATATACAATACTAATTTAGAATTTATTAACTTTTTATTAAATAAGTTCAAGTTCGCAATAAATTCTTTATCCATATTTTGATACTATTTCTTATGTTTATATTTGACAAGCGAATTATAACTCATTTTAATTTTGAGCTTATTGTACTTATTTTACCATTAATTTTTTTATCTCATCATTTAATTGCTGAGATTAATGAAATATTAGCACAGAAACAATTAATATATTTTACTTTATCAGCATTTTTATTTTTAATTGTATTTTTATTTCCTTTTAGAAAATTTAATAGATTTATTCCTATTTTATATTGGATAGGTATATTTTTACTTATTTGTGTTGAATTATTTGGTGTAGTAAAATTAGGTGCAAGAAGATGGCTTGAATTGCCTTTTATAGATATGACAATTCAGCCATCGGAACTTTTTAAGCCTATGTTTTTATTGATGTTAGGATTTTTAATAAAAAATCGCCCACCTCCTATTGATGGATATAAAATCAAAGATTTTTTATACTTTTCTTTTTATATAATATTGCCTTTTCTTTTGATTGCAAAAGAGCCGGATTTGGGTACAGCACTTGTGTTATTACTTATGGGATATGGAATATTATTTATAATTGGTATTGATAAAAAAATAGTTATTTCTATAATTTTAATTATTGGAGTATCTTCTCCTGCAATTTATACATACCTAATTAAAGATTATCAAAAAAAACGAATCGTTGATTTTGTAAGTGAAAAACCAAGTTATCATGTGCAACAGTCTATTATAGCTATTGGTTCAGGAGGATTAACTGGTAAAGAAAAGAAAGAAGCCACGCAGACACAATTGAAATTTTTACCTATTGCCACAAGTGATTTTATTTTTGCTTCTTTTGTTGAAAGATATGGTTTTTTGGGTTCTGCTGGTTTGATTATTTTATACTTGCTTATTATAATTCATTTGCTTATGTTTAATTATTATTTTAAAAAAGACTATCTTATAAGAGTGTTTGCTTCTGGAGTTGGTTTACTTATTTTTTTAAATATGAGCATAAATATACTTATGGTTATAGGCTTTGCACCTGTTGTAGGACTGCCCTTACCTCTTTTTAGTTATGGAGGAAGTTCTTTTTTAAATTTTATAGTTATTATCGCTGTTTTTGAAAATCTATTAGCGTTTCGATTTTTAAATTCCTATGATTTTGTAAAAAAAATGTAGTCTTAAAATCTTATACTGCTTTTTTATCCTTCCTAATATTTTTTATTAAAATCGTATAATTATATATGTACTTTAAAAATACAAATAATATAAAAAAGTATTATTGAATACTTATTATAAAATAAAGCAAGGTGTAAAATATGTTAAAAACACATGATGAATTACCAACCAAGCATTCGGAACCATTAATTGCATTTTTAAACAAAACCATAAGAGTAGCTGTAAAAATATTGGCCATATTTATGGTACTTGTAATTTTTTTAGGTGCGGGGGATGTGGTATATGTTTTATATGAAAATTTAATGGCTCCACCTTTTATGTTACTTAGCATTGAAGATATTTTTAAAACATTTGCAGCATTTTTAGCGGTTCTTATAGCTATAGAAATTTATCAAAACATTGTCTTGTATTTAAGTACTGATACAATACCACTTAAGCTAGTTATTGCCACTGCCCTAATGGCTATTGCTAGAAAAGTAATTATTTTTGATTTTAAAGATTTAACACCAATGTATATTTTTGCAACAGCAACTGTTGTTTTATCTCTTGGTATTACTTATTATTTAATAGGCAAGCACCATAGGGAAAAATTTATTGATGAAAGAAGTAATAGTAACATTGAAACAAAATAGGATATATTTACAAAAAAGATAATTAAGTCTATAAATCATACAATAATTATAAAATTATTTAACAAAAAATATTTATATTTTATTAAATAAATTGCAGTATAATTTCGTTAATTTTATAGATTTTAAGGAAGAAATAAATATGTTTTTGATTGTTCCTGCTATTTTAGTATTTTTATGTATGGCATACTTACAATTAAATGATAACTTAAATATTTATATAAAAACTTTTATCTATATTTTTAATGTTTTGATTATTTTTATATCATTTTACATATTTAAGATAATAAAAAAAGATACTCATCAACAAGAAATAAATAAAATACAACTAGAAATAAATAAATTAATTCAAAAATTAAAATACATTACTGATAAAAATCAAAAAAACTATATAACAAGTGAAATAAATATGTTAAAAAAAGAACTAAAAGATATAACTAATCAATGAAAAATTTAATTTTTATATTATTGATTTTTATTGTCAATTTACAAGCAAATAATTATGGAGCCCTTTTATTTAATGGAAACTGCACAACATGTCATTTCGAAACAAAAACGATATCTGCACCATCTGTTGTTGAATTTAAAAAAAGATATAAAGAAGCATTTTTGAACAGAGAAGATTTTATAGAAAATATGGCTACTTGGGTTCAACATCCAGATGCTAAAACATCAATAATGCTTGATGCTATAGAAAAACACGAACTTATGCCAGAGCTTGGGTTTGATGAGGATACACTAAAACAAATTATATCTTATATATATGATACTGATTTTACAAAAAAACAAAATATTAACAATTTATCTATAAAATGATAAAATACTAATATGGAAAGAAAAACTAGCACATTAATCAATCAATTAGAAGATATTGTTGATCCTGTTCATATACAGCAAGTAAAACAATTAGTTATGGCTTTGTCAAAAATAAATAATTTTAAATATGGCATAAGTGAAAATCCAGATGTTGATTTTATATATAAAAAAATTTCTAATATTTTAAAAGAAGAATTTGATATTAAAGATTTTAAAATAACATCTATAATAAATAAAGTTAAAACCACAAAATACAAAACAAAAGATGAAGTCAAGTTTAACTATGAATTTATCTCAAAAGTTAATAAAAATACAAAAATTAAATTTTTATTGAATATTGGAACATTGAGTGATTTTAATAAAACTTATTTAGATAGTTATCTTGAAGAAATGTCACATGTTTTATATGTTCAGTCTGTTTTATTATCATTAAAAGAATCAAAATTAGTAGATCCTCTAACAAAACTTAAAAACAGAATATCGCTTTATGAAGATATGAAGGCATTGATACCATTGGCACTTAGAGAAAAAATGAAAATAGGTGTACTTCTAGTAAATATCGACAGATTTAGAGCTGTAAATGATGAGCATGGCACAAAGTTCGGAGACGAATTTTTAAAACTATATGCTGATACGATTAAAAATTCAATAAGAACTTCAGATATTGCCATAAGATTTAGCGGTGGAGAATTTTTGGTGTTGTTAATTAATGTTATAGATGAAGAAAAAACAATTCAACTAGCAAATGAATTAAAAGAAAAACTTTCAGTAGCACACCTTGAAACGCAAAATGGAGATAAGTTTAAAAAGACTGTTTGTATTGGAGTTTCTATGTTTCCTAAAGATTCAATAGATTTTCACGAAATAGTAAAAAACTCAGAAATGGCTTTAATTGATGCAAAAGACAAAGGCAGAGGTCAAATAGTAAGATATGAAGAAGAAAGTGGAGAACTAGATTTATTTTAAAAGCATTTTTAAGCGATGTTTAATCTATAATTTATTATACTTCTCACCTAAGTTTAAACTGCTAGTTTAAACATTAGAGGGTCTATAGCTCAGCTGGTTAGAGCACTCGGCTCATAACCGAGTGGTCCAAGGTTCAAGTCCTTGTAGACCCACCACT
>JAOZVJ010000109.1 GCA_029938215.1 Arcobacteraceae bacterium
TCCTGAAGATATAAAAAGTATTGCTGTTATACGGCATGCGGCTATTGGTGATTTTATGAATATACGACCATTCTTAATTGAACTAAAAGAATTTTTTCCAAATGCAAAAATTACCTTTAGTGTGAACAGAAACGCAATGTACGGTATGCCTGAAGATTTAATAGACAATATTCATATTATGGACAAAGACGACCCAGATGATAGAAGCAAAAAAACAGGACTTTTTTTTAGAATAAAACAAGCGAAAGAACTACCACCACAAGATATATTATTTGATTTAACCGATAGTTCTTTGACTTTACTTTTAACAATATTTTCAAAAGCTAAATTAAAAATAGGCTATCCCTACAGAGCCATAAGAAGATTTTTTTATGATATTGCTACTTTGAGGAGTGATTTTTTAGTTGAGGCTCAATCTGTACTTCATATGCTAAATATACTTGGAGCAAAAACGAATATTAATCTGCGATATGGTTTTGATAATAAATATAAAAAAAATGATATTAAACAGATAGTTTATTTTGCAGGAGCATCAATGGAAAATAAATGCTGGAAAAAAGAAAAATTTAAAATACTAATAGACAAATTATCAGATAAATATCCAAATTATAATCATATTGTTTTACAAGGCATAAAAGAAAATGAAAAGTTTCTTGAAATTTATGAGCCATTGCAAAATAAAACAAATGTGTTGCTTCAAGAAGTTATGCAACTTGACGATGCTATGCAGTTTTTGTCAAACAGTAGATGTCTAGTATCAAATGATACTGGTGTAAGAAATATGGCAATATCTACCCAAACGCCAACAATAGGGTTGTTTTTTATGATACCACCTTTTAGGTATTGGCCTAGAGAGAAAAAGCATGATTGTGTATTCAATATAGACTATAAAAGTCCAGAAATTAATGATGTGTATAATGCAACAACAACTTTGATAAATAATTTATATGACAAATAAAAATATACTAGAATTTTGCTTATCTCCTGCATTGGGAGGACTGGAGCTTTGTGTTTTAGATAATTTTAAATATTTTAAAACAAAAACTGACTGCAAATTAATAGTAGCACCAAATCAAAAATTGGATAATTATTTACAAGACGAAGATAAATTCACCATAAAAAGAAATAAGTTTTTTCCAATAGTTCCAGCTTTAAAACTAGCTAAATTTATAGATAAAAGCAAAATAGATATAGTTCATTTTCATTGGACAAGAGATATCACAACGGTTGTACTTGCGAAAGTTTTAAGCAAAAGGAAACCGAAAATTGTGCAGTCAAGACATATGACTATGACAAGATTTAAAGATGATTTTTATCATAAATGGCTATATAAAAATATTGATACAATACATGCTATTACAAATCAAGTAAAAAAGCAACTAGAAAAATATATACCGCAAGATATCAGACCAAATATTCAAATGGTATATTTAGGGGTTGAAGAGCCTGTTGTGGATGAAAAAAAGATTCTTGAATTAAAAGAAAAATATAATTTTAAAGATGGGTTTATTGTTGGAATTGCAGGAAGAATTGAGGAAGCCAAAGGTCAGTATTTAGTAATTGAAGCGATTGCAAAACTAAAAGAATTAAACATAAAAGCATTAATAGTCGGGCAAGCTATGAATGAGACTTATTTTGAGAACTTAAAACAAAAAGTTAAAAAATTAAAAATTGAAGACAAGATTATTTTTACTGACTTTACCAAAGATGTAAATGAACATATAAAACTCTGCGATGTAACGGTACTGGCAACACAAAAAGAAACTTTTGGTTTAGTAGTAGTGGAATCTATGATAAATAAAGTTCCAGTAATAGCCGTAAACGATGGTGGACCTTTGGAAATAATTGATGATGAGAAAGATGGACTTTTGTTTGGTGGAAATAGTGATGAGTTAAAAAATAAAATTGATTTACTTTATAAAGATAAAAAACTTAGAAATAAACTAGCCTTAAATAGTTATAAAAAAGTACAAATATTTTTCAATAAAGACTGTCAAATGAAAAAAATGTATGAGGTGATTTGCAAAGCATATCAAATGAAAAAATGATACTAAAAAAATATACAAAAAACGAAATGACCAATATAAATAAAATTGGTATTATTATGTGGGGATTACTTGGCGATGTACTACTTAGAACACCTGTGATAAAATCTTTAAAAGAGATATATCCAAATGCTAAAATATCTGCTATCGTTGATCCTATAGGCAAATTGGTTCTTGAACATAATGTTTATGTAGATGACATAATATTAATAGAAAGAAATAATAATTTGAATAAAATAAAAGGTATCTTAAATATTAGAAAAGAAAATTTTGATTTGATTGTCAACTTATACAATGGAGGATCTTCTCCTCTTATGGTTTTTTTTTCAAATGCTAGATATAAGCTAGGGTTTTGTCAGCAAAAGAAAAAATTTATTTATAATATAAAAAATGATTGCACAAAAGATAGATTAAAAAAAGAACAAACTTTGAGCTCATATATGATTTCTATAATCGAACCATTAAATAAAAAACAATTCTCATTAAAACCTATATTTACAATATCTGATTACACACTTAAAAAAACAAAAAAGTATTTACAAAGCTTTAAATATGATATTAATAAAATTTACACTTTAAATCTAGGCTCTGGTGATCAAGACAAGATGCTTGAAAATAAAAAATATTTTCAGCTAATAAAACATATATATACAAAACATAACTTTATACCAGCGATTATTTCAAATCCAGGACAAGAATATCTTCAAGAAATATTTATAGAAGATTTTTTGAAGCCAAATCAAGTTCCATATATAAAACTCAATAATCTAGCACTTGATGAGGTTGGCTCAATTATCAAATATACAAAATTTATAATAACTCCTGATACAGGATTAATGCATTTGGCCATGGCATTTGATAATTTTATATACACCATTTTCACATACACTCATCCAATATTTGTTGACCCTAAAAATAATAATTTTATTGCAGTATATGAGCATTTTGATGAAAATAAACTATATCAACATCAAAATATTTTACAAGACACACTGATTGATAAAATAAATTTATTATTTAGTAAATTATAAAATTATATTTTTTTGACAATTACAAATATTTGAGCCAAAGCTTCATTGTGACTTTGATCAACAGGTAATCTTAAACAATGAGACAATATATTGTACACAGTATTTCTTATACCAAATATGCCAAATAAAGATGAAAACTTTCGTGCAATATTCATAAATTTATATGCTGTGCCTCGTGAATAAACTGAATGATAAAGAGAATTTCTTTTATAATCATGATCTTGCAATTCTATCTTAATTACATTACTATTAGGCAAATCTTTAACTAAATCTAAAATATTATATGATTTTGAAGACCAACTCTGTTTTTTTGAAATAGTAAATGTAGATTTATGGTCATCATTAAATAAACTAGGGAAATATCCCTGCTCATATAAATCTTCATCGGGCACTGTAAATATTAAATGTCCATTAGTCTTTACAAGTTTCCACCACTCCTGAATTGCATCAATTGGACCATTCATATGCTCTAAACAATGCGAAGAAAAAACATAATCAAATTGTTCATCAACATATTTTGTAATTACATTAGCATCACCATCATCCATATCAAATGGTCTTGCATTTGGCATAATTGGGTCAAGTCCGCACCCAATATCTATGCCTTTTCCGTCCAATAAACTTTTTTCATAGTTATTTAAAATTTCTTTCGTTTTTGAAGCTTCATATCCCATATTGTTCTCTCTAAACTAAAAGATTTGATTTATTATTTTTCATAGCATTCATAAAAGAGTTGATATTTTCAACCGGAGAAAAAACAAATTCTTGTTCATACTCTTTTGTGCCAACTTTTTTGATATCAGAAATTACTTCCAATCTATTTTTTGATCCATTTATTCCAATTACAGAATAACCTTTTGATGCCAATAAGGTACAAATTCCCAATGATCTTTCTTCTTGTTCTTTAGTTTTAGAATGTAATATTTCACAAAAAATATATGGATTATATTGTTCTATAGTATTACTTAAACCTTGCAATACATACAATTCTGCTTCTTCAACATCAATTTTAATAACAGATATGCCATCATCTTTGATATCCAAGGTGTCAATAAATTGATCACCTGTTATTGTAATCACATCAAAAGTATATTCCATTGTATTATGAGTTTGATGTTCACGAATAAGTGATCCTGTAGAATCACCTGCCCTACTTGAATAAAATCTTCTCGCTTCAACATTATCAGACAATGCCACTGTAAATAATTTTGCATTCTTAAAATTATTTAATCTTATTAGTTCCTGCGTATAAAAAGCACAAGAAGGATTGGCTTCTATGCCACAATATTCTACATCATTACAAATAGTTTTTAATTTTACTAAAATAAGACCGACATTTGCCCCAATATCAACAACCATTCCTTTTTTTGTATTAACAAAAGAATACAAACAATCAGTTATCCATTGTTCTGCTGGAACTACATATCCACCATTTCTCATTCCATGTATCAACGGAACTTTAAGAGTCAAATTATAATAATTAACCTTTACATGATCTATATATATTTTGGATATAAAAGCAATAATTTCTCTTTTTAATTTTAACATGAAACGATACATCAATACAACTCCTAATTTTTAACTAATTAACTTATATAATACCATAATACCATAAAACATATTATTACCACAACAACCAATGATACTTTTAAAAAACAATATTATCAAACTTCTGTACTTTTATGTTCAAAATTTGATAACTCAATATAAAAACAACATTAAAACTATCGTCTATCTCTTCATAATTAAAAAATAACTTAGACTTATCTAATTTTTCATTTAGTTCCTTAGAACAAGAAATGAACCATTGATTTGGTGTTATTATAGCAAAGATACTTTGATTGGAAATATCACTCCATTCGAACACCGTATCACAAACATTCGAACGCCTGCAAATTTGAAATATTCTCTAATGACATTCTAGCATAAAGTGTTCGAATGTTAAACTATTTTTGACATAATTTTTCTCATTGATGTATAGGTAAATCCGACCACGCCTACAACACCACAATATTCTATAGCTATCCAAAACCAAACTTAAGAATTAATTAAGCTAACGCATTGCTTAG
>JAOZVJ010000031.1 GCA_029938215.1 Arcobacteraceae bacterium
CCCGCCCTGCCATATTTGTAGCAATAGTTACAGCACCTTTTAACCCTGCATCTTCTACAATTTTTCCTTCTTTTTCATGTTGTTTTGCATTTAAAACTGTATGTGGTACTTTTTGCGCTTTTAATAAAGCATGCAAATGTTCACTTTTTTCAATAGAAGCAGTACCAACAAGAATTGGTTGTCCTTTTTTATTAATCTCTTTTATTCTATTACAAACTGCAATAAATTTTTCATCTTCCGTTCTATAGATTAAATCATTTTTATCAATTCTTGTTACTGGAACATTTGTAGGAATACTTACAACATCAAGATTATAAATTTCTGCAAATTCTTTAGCTTCTGTTTGTGCTGTTCCTGTCATCCCTGCAAGTTTATTGTACATCCTAAAATAATTTTGAAATGTAATATCTGCTAGTGTTTGTGATTCTTCTTGAATTTTAACTTTTTCTTTTGCTTCAAGTGCTTGATGAAGTCCATCGCTAAATCTTCTTCCCTCACTTAATCTTCCTGTAAATTCATCTACAATAATTACTTCATTGTTCTGAACTACATAATCAACATCTTTTTCAAAAATATAATTTGATTTTAAAGCTTGGTCAAGATGATGAGAAAGATTTGCATTTTCCAAAGAATACATATTATCTACACCAAATAACTCTTCAGCTTTAATAATTCCTGCTTCTGTCAATAAAATTACTTTATTTTTTTCATCAACAGTAAAATCTCCAGTAGATATAGCTTCTTCATCAGCTCTTTTTGCTTCAGTTTTAATACCTTTTTCTAATTTTAAAGATATCTCATTTGCCTTCACATAATTTTCACTTTTATGATTAGTAGGACCAGAGATAATCAAAGGAGTTCTAGCTTCATCAACTAATATAGAATCCACTTCATCTACGATTACAAAATTATGTTCTCTTTGAACTTTTTCTTCCAAATCATAATGCATATTATCTCTTAAAAAATCAAATCCAAATTCATTATTTGTACCATAAGTAATATCTGCTAAATATTGTTCTTTTCTTTCTCTATCTTCATTAACTTCACCAGTTAATGCACCAACACTAAATCCTAAAAAATTATAAAGTGGTTCTAAATCAGAAGCATCTCTAGAAGCCAAATAGTCATTTACAGTAACAACATGAACACCTTTTCCACTTAAGGCATTTAATGCAACAGCCAAAGTTCCAACAAGCGTTTTACCCTCACCAGTTTTCATTTCTGCTATTCTTCCATCATTAAGCACCATACCACCAACAATCTGAACATCATAATGTCTCATATTTAATGTTCTTTTACTAGCTTCACGAGTAATAGCAAAACAATCCGCTAAAGCCTCATTTAATGATAATTGTTCATTTTGTACTGACTTTTTAAGTTCATAAAAACTATTTTTTAAATCTTCATCACTCATTGATTCATATTTTGGCTCTAATTCATTAATAGCTACAACTTTTTTTAGATATTTTTTTATCTCTTTATCATTTTGAGTTCCAAAAATTTTTGAAAATATTTTAAGCATTTATTTTATTCCTTAAGATTTTTTTATAAAATCAATCGCTTAAGGCGATGTGTGTTACAATTTCAGCGATTATATCTAAAGGTTGGTTATGAAAGCATTAACTCTTATTTTTGTATTTATAAATTTATTATTTGCTTCAGATAACATCTCAAATTCAAATTTTAAAAAATCAAAAATACAAACATATAAAGCAAATTTTACACAAACAGTAACAAACCCATCAAATAAAATCATAGAATATACTGGCAAAATCTATATTAAACAACCGAAAAAAATGCTTTGGCAATACAAAGATCCAATAATAAAAGATGTATATATGAATAATACTATAGTCATAATTAACGAACCAGAATTAGAACAAGCAATTTTTACTAATTTAACAGATGAAATAAATCTAATAGAACTTCTAAATAATCCTGACAAAATAAATGATAAATATAAATTAACATTTAAAAACAGACAATTACTACAAATTCAATATCAAGATGAAATGGAAAATAATATAAAAATATCTTTTACAAAAATTAAATTAAATGAAAAAATATCAGACCAAATCTTTCAATTTGTATCCCCATTAGGCTATGATATCATAAGAAAATAATCAAACTTTAGATAAACTTCTTTTAGGTACAGCAGATAATAGCTTAAGATTTATTTTTTAAGAGGAAAGTCTGGGCTTCCGTGAAGTATAGTTCCATCTAACTGATGGCTAGGGTAACCTAAGGGACAGTGCAACAGAAAGTAAACTACCTATTTTTCTTAATTGAAATAGGAAAAGGTGAAACGGTAGAGTAAGAGCCTACCAAACTCTTGAGCAATCTTGAGTGTTATGTAAACCCAACTAGAAGCAAGAAAAGAATGGTATAAGCTTCACAATATTTCTTTTTGCAAGATTGTTTAAGTAATTAAACAACTAGATAAATTATTATCAAATACAAAACTCAGCTTATAGCTGTGCCTATTTACTACGCATTAAAAAGCAAACACCTACAAAGCTTGATTTTATCGGTACCGGGAATGACCCCTGCGACCTTTTAAGCCTAAACCAACTAAACTGTAGTGGTTATAAAAAGAAGTCAACAAACTAATTGAGTGGTCATTGTCCCTTAAGTCGAGCGTTATCATAAAAATTTACTTGACATATCGCTCTAATTATAATAAAATACATTGTATATATAAAAATAAGGTAATCAAAAATGATTAAAAACAAAACTATACGATATAGTCTTGAAAAAAATGAACTTTTAAAAGAGCAAAGAGAGATAAGTTTTGAAGATGTGATATTAGCACTAGAAAGTGGCAAATTATTGGATGATATACAACATCCAAATAAAGAAAAATATCCCAATCAAAACATATTTATTATTTTAATTGAAATAAAAGATTATGTTTATTTAGTTCCATATGTTGAAGATGATACTTCAATATTTTTAAAAACAATTATTCCATCAAGACAGATGAATAAAAAATATAATAAAGGAGTTTCAAAATGATAAATTTAGATGAATATGAACAAGATATTTTACAAAGTGTTGAAAATGGAGAATGGGAAAGTAAAAATAATACTGACAATAGATTATTAGAGTTACAATCATATATTAAACATCAAAAGAAAAAAGCTATTTCATTAAGAGTAAATGAAAATGATATTTATGAACTTAAAAAGAAAGCATTAGAAAACTCAATTCCATATCAAAATTTAATTCAAATATTAATACATCAATTTGCAACAAATAAAATACGATTGAATATGTAGATATGATAACAAATCAGACAGACCGTGAATTTAGCCCCAAATAACCTAACTTTACAGCTAAATTTAACAGCTATTTTTTCAAATATCTAATATTTTTTTGTAAATTTTGCAGAAATAACAATATTTGTAAAAAATAATGTCAAGAGAACTCAAAAAATGGGCAGATAAAAATATAAAAAGTTAATTTTTTAATATTAATGAAAGTTACATAAAGACAATAGTATGTATATTTTTAGTTTTTTATTCTATAATATTACTTGCAAATAATTAGTCTCACATATAGGAACAAAATTGACAAGAAGAAGTTTTATGCATACAGTATCAATCTTATCTGGAGGTTTTATTATAGGGCATGGTTCGAATGGTAATGCGAATGATAAAATAAAACTATACACAATAAGCCAATCAATAATGCAAGAAGAAAGCAAAGAACATAAAAGAACTTGGCTGACATTTGTTGCAAATGATTATATTTGGGCAGAAAATCAAATACAAGAAGTTAAAAATAACTTGGCATTGTTAGCAACTACAATAGCAAAGTATGAATCTGTTTCAATTTTGGTAGATAAAAATGATAAAAATGAAGCCATAGAATTATTAGGTGGACTTAATACACATAACTTTCCAATAAAACTTATTGAATTTACAGCTGATGATTTCTGGTTTCGAGATACTGCACCAACTTTTGTTAAAAATCAATATGGTGCGAAATATGGAATAAATTTTAATTTTAATGGTTGGGGTGAAAAGCAAGAACATAGCTTTGATAGTAAAGTAGCAGATTTCATTACTACAACAGCAAATGCAAAAATAATTAATTCAAATTTGGTATTAGAAGGTGGAAGTTTTGAAATTGATGGAGCAGGAACTGCGATACTAACAGAAAGTTCAGTTTTAAATGATAATCGTAATCTTAATGTTACAAAAGAAGAATTTGAAGAGGAATTAAAACTCTTACTAGGACTTAAAAAAATTATTTGGTTAAAAGGTATTAAAGACAAAGATATTACAGATGCTCATGTAGATTTTTATGCTAGATTTTCAAAAATTGGTACGGTTCTTGTAAGTCGTGAAAATTATACTCAAACTTATGATTATGAAATAACGAGAGAAAATATAGAAATATTAAAAAATTCAACTGATGCAAATGGAAATCAATTAGAAGTTATAATTATAGATAATCCTAGTACATTTAATGAATCATTTGGAGTAGATGACTTTGCAGCTGGGTATATTGGATATTATGCTTGCAACAATGCAATTATTATGCAAAAATTTGGTGATAAAAAAGCAGATAAAAATGCTTTTGATATTATACAAAAACAGTTTCCAAATAGAACTATTGAACAAATAGCAATAGACGGCATAGCTTCAGGTGGCGGAACTATACATTGTAGTACACAGCAAGAGCCAAAAGATTAATAATATCTTAGAAAAACCAGTGTACAGTTAGATATTTCAAGTTTTAAAGTATCATAATATTAAAATAAAGATGAAAACATGAATCAAATCAATTTTCAAAATAAAAAAATTACACCATTGAAAATAATTTGTATAGGTAGAAATTATGTGGAACTTATATCTATACCTATTTTTTATGTATTGGAATTTCTACAAAAAAGACAGCACCAACTTTTGAATTTTTAGCATACAATTTTCCATGCATATGCTTAACTATCATATCATAACTCATATGCAGCCCAATACCTGCGCCTTGACTTTTGTGCTTTGTTGTAAAATATGGATCAAAAATTTTAGGCAATACATCATCTGGTATTCCTCCAGCATTATCTTCCATTTCAATTCGTATAATATCTTTTAGTTTTTTTATTTTTATTTTTATTTGCTTTTCTTCTATATTTTTTTCAATTAAAATATCTTTTGCATTACTTAAAATATTAATAAAAACCTGAGACAATTCCCCTTTAATCGCATAAGCACTAGTTGGATTTTCCAAATCAAAATCTTTAATGATTTCTATATTATGAAATTTAAATGTAGCATCAACTATGCTTACGGCAGAATTAAGTGCTTCTTCCATATTTATTTCTTCATACTTATTGTCAGTTTTAAAGAAATTTCTAAAATCCTCAATTGTTTGAGATAAAAATTCAGCTCTTTCTACGATATTATCTGTTGCATTTTTTAATTGCTCATCTTCCAATATTCCAATCTCTTTTTCCAACTGTATCCCGCTTGCAGAAATAGAAATTGCAGTTAAAGGCTGTCTCCACTGATGAGCAATATTTGCTATCATTTCACCCATCTGAGCCATTTTTGACTGTTCCATTAGTTGCTTATCTTTTTGCCTGTTTTTTTCAACTTCTTCTTTAACTTTTTTTGAAAGATCCTTATTTAAAGTTTTGATTTCTTCTTTTGCAACAAGAAGTTCAGCATAATGCGTAGTAAGATCTCTTTGTATTGTTTTAAATTCTGTAACATCATTTCCAACAGAATATTTTGCAATTCTGCCATTTGATGAATGAATAAGGTTTTCTCGTATATTAAACCATTTATTTTCAAGATTATTAAAAGCTTCAAATTCTATAATTTCTTCTTTTGTTTTAAATTTCCCAATCTTACAAAAATCACAAGGTTTGTCATAACCATATACTGCCGTATAACATTTTACTTCTTCATCTTTCGGTATATTTAATAATTTTTTACTTTTTGCTATTAATTTTTTAACATTATCATTATAATAAACAAAATTATAATTTTCTACATCAACAACATAAATATTTGATTTAGTAAGCTCTAAAAGATTTTTTTCTTGAGAATTCATATATTTCCTGCATTTTTTATTACATATGTTATGATTATATATAAATTAGACTTATTTAAATCTAAAGTAGCAATTAGCTAGTATTAAAAAATGAAAAATATACAATCCTTGCCATTGGCAAAAAATAAAACACAATGGCTATATATTGTTTTAATTTTATTTATCATCTTTTTTTTAAACATAACTTATGAATTTTATAAATTTAAAGAATTTAGTCATGATGAGATATACATAGCAAATGCAAAAGTAATAAATATATATCCAAAAAAATATTATCAGGTTTTAAAGCTACAAACTGATGATTTTGTATTTTTTACATCAAACAAAACTAAACAAAAACTAAAAATTCAAGATAATATAAATCTTTATGTTCTTACAGATAAAATAAATTTTTATAACTTTTTAAAAGGTTTTTATAGCCCAAGTTTTAATATTTATAAACTTCCTCCGATATATACTTTAAAAAACTCTGTATCGGATAATATTAATTTACAACATAAAAATCCAACAATTTCAAATCTTTTTAATGCCCTATTTTTCGCAACTCCTATAAACAAAGAACTTAGAAAAATATGTAGCACATTTGGAGTATCACATCTTGTTGCTATTTCTGGTTTTCATCTTGGTATTTTATCATTTATTATTTATTGGCTTTTATATTTTCCCTACTCAAAAATTCAGGGTCAATATTTCCCTTATAGAAATAAAAAATTTGATTTATTATTTACAACTAGTATTTTACTTTTTTTCTATCTTATTTTTACTGGTATTGTTCCATCTTTACTGAGGGCATTTGTTATGTTCGTTTTTGGTATATATTTTTTAAGAACAAATATTAAAATAATTTCATTTGGTACTTTAGCTTTAGTTGTTATGTTTATAATTGCATTTTTTCCAAAATTACTCTTTTCATTATCTTTATGGTTTAGTGTAGCTGGAGTTTTTTATATATTTTTATTTATACAATATTTTAAAAATTTAAATAAAATTGTAGCTTTTTGTCTTTTTAATATCTGGATATATTTATCAATCAATCCTATTACGCATTATTTTTTTGGCGACACATCGTTGCTACAACTTTATTCACCACTTTTTACAGTAGGATTTATATTGTTTTATCCAGTTGAATTATTTTTGCATTTAATTGGATACGGAGGACTACTTGATGGATTTATTGAAGCTTGGCTATCAATAAAAACAGAAACAAAAATAGTTTTCACGCCAACTTGGGCTTTTATTGGTTATTTGTTTATTAGTTTTCTGTCAATACCTTGTCCCAAATGGTTTAGAACTTTAAACTTAAGCTTTATTGCTTTTAATTTGTGGTTATTTTTAGCATAAAAATGTTTAATGTGAAATTCTTTTTAAAAAATATAGTTTATATAATAATAATTATGCTACACTGACAACTTAATGTTTGTTAGTAGTATTTATTATCAAACATAACAATAAAGAAGGAAAAGAAAACATGCAAATTTATGTTGGAAATATGTCATATCAAATGACTGAAGAGAGTTTAGGAGCTGTATTTGCAGAATATGGTGAAGTTGGATCTGTAAAAATTATTACTGATAGAGAAACAGGAAGAGCAAAAGGTTTTGGTTTTATCACTATGAATGATGACAATGAAGCAAAAGCTGCAATCGAAGCATTAAATGATAAAGAACTTGACGGAAGAACTCTTAGAGTTAATGAAGCTAAGCCAAGAGAAGAGAGACCAAAAAGAAATTTCGATAATAGATACTAATAGTATTTTAAATTAAAAAATCTTATTCCCAACATTTTTGTTGGGAACACTCTTAAAATTATTTACCCAAGCACCTTATCAAGAGTATATTTCATATCTTCATCAAGATCTTTCATATTTTGACGCATCCAATTTAGATATCCAGAATCTTCTCGTGCAACTTCTATTATATCTCTGCCTTTATATTTTCCAAATTTAAAAGTTTTTATCATTACTGGTGTCTTTGTAAGATCTGCTAATTTTTCCATAGGATTATAATCAGGATAAATTTCATTACATTTTTTTACTAATTCACTTAAAAATAATTTCATAATTAAAACATCGCCAATTGCATCATGTGCCTTAATAATTATATCTAGCTTCTTTGCTTCATCTTCTTCATTTTCATACAACTTCAAAGCATATCTAATATATTGAAGCCTATGATATGGTAATTCTGGAAATAAATGTTTAGCGCATCTTAAAGTATCAATTAGAGTATATTTATTTTCAAAGCCCTCTTTTTTTATCATACCTAAATCAAATTTGATATTATGTGCTATTAGATAATTTGATGCATTATTTAATTCTAAAATCTTATTATAAAAATTCGTTTGCGTACAAATTGGTTTTCCATCTAATAAATCAGGTGTAATATTATGAACTTCCATTGCCTCTATTTTAATAGGAGTTTGCGTTGAACACATTTCATCAAAACACTCAATATCAGTCTTGCTATTTACTACCATGCCACCTATTTGAATAATTTTATCTTCTTCTTGAGCTCCTGTTGTTTCTGTATCAAACAATACATATTTTGCCATTTTTTCCTCTTTGTTTTTTATTTAAATTCCGATATCTGGTATATCTATTTGCGTATCAACCTCAGCATCTGCCACACTATCCATTGTTGTAACGACAGGTGCTGCACCAAATGGCTCATCTTTATCTACAAATTTCGTAAGTTCTTTATGAAATTCTAATTTTACTGTTCCAACTGGTCCATTTCTTTGCTTGCCTATAATTATCTCTGCCTCTTCTATTGGCTTATTCATAAAAGCACTTTTGTAGTTTTCACCTTTATCTTTAGCCTCTTTTTCTTTTCTTGCCTCATCTCTTTCTTTATATACATCATCACGATATACAAACATAATGATATCCGCATCTTGTTCAATAGATCCAGATTCTCTTATGTCACTAAGCATAGGTCTTTTATCTGGACGATTTTCAAGTCCTCTGTTTAGCTGAGAAAGTGCAACGATTGGTATTTTCATCTCTCTTGCCAACATTTTTAATCCACGACTTATTTCAGATACTTCAAGATGTCTATCTTTATTTCCAGTACCTTGCATAAGTTGAAGATAATCAATCACTACCATCTTAATATTATTTTCACTATTTCCAGCAAGCTTTCTCACTCTAGCACGAAGTTGATTTATATTTACGCTACCATTGTCATCTACAAAAAGTTTTTTAGTATTCAAATCTTCCATTGCTTTAGTCATAGCGCTCCATTGACCATCATCTAGATCACCTTTTCTAAGATTTTGAAGTGGTATGCTTGTCTTTGACGCAAGTAATCTTATCATAAGCTGTTCTGCTGGCATTTCAAGTGAAAAAAATATTACACCAGCTCCTCTTTCAATATTTGATAATGCCGTATTCAATACAAATGAAGTTTTTCCCATAGCAGGACGAGCAGCAATAATAACCAAATCACCTTCATTAAATCCAGTAGTTTTCATATCCAAAGCAGTAAATCCAGTAGTTTCTCCTATTAAATATTTATTACCCTGCTCTTTCATTTTTTTGATATGTTCCATAGTGTCATAAGTAACTGTCTGCATATTTTTTAATTCACTATTAGCACTATCTGTTGTAATTTTATAAAGTTTATCTTGTATAAAATCAACAGCTTCAGGAGCAGGTAATTCTTCTTCAACTGTTACCTTGTGAATATCAGTAGCCAAAGAGGCCAATTCTCTTTTAACAGAACCATCTTTTATCTCTTTCACATAAGCCATCACATTTGGTGTTGGATTGCTCGAAAGTATTTCTATGATAATTGATTCATCTACTTCTTTATTATTTACTCTTTTTTTAATAAATTCTTCATCTATTGGTAAATCTTCTTGATTTAATTTTTCCATAACTTCAAATATTTTTTGATGTGCTGATAGATAAAAATCAGTAGGCTTCACAAGACCCAAAACATCTTCTATAAGTTCTGGATTAAAAAGTATTGAGCTTAATACTGCTCGTTCTATATTTAAAGCATATACACTATCAATTGCCATTTTCATATTCCTTTGCTTCTTTTTCAACCTCTTCTAAAAATTTACCAAGCAATTCTTCTGTTGGAAGCTTTGCTAGTATCTCACCTTTTTTAATGATTAGTCCACTACCTTTGCCATAAGCTATAGCCACATCAGCACTTTTAGCTTCACCAATTGCATTTACAACACAACCCATTACAGAAACATTTAATGGTGCTTTTATATGTCTTGTAGCATCTTCAACTTCTTTAACAGCACTTACCAAATCAACTTCTATTCTTCCGCAAGTAGGACATGAGATAATATTTAATCCATCTTTTAAAATTCCAGCATCTTTTAAAATTGCACGACCTACTTCTATCTCTTTTTCTAATTCACCAGTAATAGAAACTCGCAAAGTATCGCCAATTCCATCAAGTAACAAACTACCCAATGCAATAGATGATTTAATAGTAGAATGAAATAAAGTTCCAGCTTCTGTAACGCCTAAATGAAAAGGATAATTATTTTTTGGTCGCAATAATCTATAAGATTCTACTGTTCTTTGCACATCACTAGCTTTTAAAGATACTTTTATATCGTCAAATCCCAAATCTTCAAGAAACTTAATATTATATTCGGCACTTGCGACCATACCTTGCGGAGTTTGTCCATATTTGTCTTCAAATTGTTTTTCCAAAGAACCACAATTTACACCAATTCTAATTGGAATTTTTCGTTGTTTACAAGCATTAACTATCTCTTTTATTCTTGATTGTTCTCCAATATTTCCAGGATTAAATCTGATACAATCAACAACCTCACTAGCAATCAAAGCTAATTTGTAATTAAAATGAATATCGGCCACCAAAGGCAAAGAAGATTCTTTTTTTATATCTTTTAAAGCATAAGCAGCAGCCATATCAGGAACTGCAACTCGTACTATATTAGCTCCAGCAAAATGCAATTGTTTAATTTGTTCTAAAGTAGCTTTTACATCGCTTGTCTTACTATATGTCATAGACTGTACGGAAATAGGAGAATCACCACCAACAGCGACATCACCTACAAATATTTTTTTAGTTGGGTATCTTTTTATCATAATAATGCTTTTATCTTTTTATATTAAATTTACTAAACGCATTATATATAAATTTGTTTTAACCTTATCTTTGCTTTCCTCTTCCTTTAGAATTTGTGCCTGAACTTTGCCCTCTTCTTTCAGAATATTTAACCAAAATCCAATCAATAACAATATTTAAATCTTTGTTTGAAATATTTTCATGTGATGGCATTTTTGTATTTAAGAAATTCCTATATCTACCCTTACTTCCATTTTTTACACTGTATATCATATGTGTTTTTGCTTCACTTCCATACCATTTTACATTTTTTCTAGCAGTTCCCATAAATGCTGGAGCTGTTTTTTTACCAACTATATTGTGGCACGACATACAATCATTTTTTTTCAAAATATCTTCAGCTTCGCTAGCAAATAACGATATTGTAAATATTGCCATAAAAAATACTATCTTTCTCATAATAACACCATCCTTTCATTGTAACAATAATATCATTACGATAAATTGTATCATCTTATCCCTTTATTCCATCATTTCTTGGACTAATCAAAAATCTAAAAAATACTTTCAAATATAAAATAAAAGGCAACACCCAAACAACAGAAGACCAAAGATATAATTGACTTGAATAGTCTTCAAAAAACGGAATCAAACTTCTCATACAAGCAGCAATGATTATCAGCAATACCATTAAATGCGTATAAATATTTGAAGTAAGTTGTCGTCCAGTATGAATCCAACCGATCGTAATAAGAACCATCAAATAAGCAAGCCCTATTCCGCCACTTGTAATAAAATGTCTAAAATGATTTATTCCATATATATCATTATTTAGCAAATCCCATCCCATCAAACAATAACCTGTCCCAAACATTATAAAAATCAAAGCATAATATAAAACATAAGGTTGATTTAAAATAAACTTATCTTTCAAAACATAATCACTTGTAATTCCTAAAATAGCAAGACCAGTAGCAAGACCTATCCATCCTAAAGCTGTATTGTCAGGATAAAAAAATTCAACTAAAGTAAATAAAATTACAGAAAATACTGCCAAATTTGTCAATGGTGGTCGTGAAACATAAATATCGTCAATATCTTTATCTTCCATAAGTTCATTTACAGATTCCATATTAACTCTTCTCATTGCAAGTAAAACAAGCACAATAATAGCACCTAATGCAACTCTTAATATTTCCAAAGTTGATGTTTGAGCATATCCAGAAACTGAAGCAAAAAACCAACACTCTATAATAAAAATTGCAACTAATATATAGCCTATAGAAGAATGCCTTTGCAATTTATCGAGCACAACATCTTTTGCAAACCAAATAAGCCAAAGTAATAATGACAAATTCAAAATTGCTACTATTTCTACTCCGACTATATCAATAAACCAAAAACTAACCCTTCCAGCTACCCACAAAATCATAACATACTTAAGTCTTTTTCCAACAAAAGGTATCATTCCAGGAAAAAGTTCAGGAAGACCAGTAGTCAAAAACGCCATAACGCCTGCTGTTAAAACTCCAAATAGCATCTCATATATATGCCAAGTTAAAGTATCGTTTATAAAAGGAATATTTAAAAACCCGCTCCAAACAAGCCCCCATAAAATCATAGATATTATCATATAAGGAGCAAGCAATAAAAATATAGGTCTAAATCCATAAGCTAAATATTGTGGTATATTTTTTTCATCAGGATAATACAAATAATGATTTGTAGCGTGTAATTTTTCTTCTGTATCGTTCATTATTTCAACTCCAATTCAAATGTTGATATTACTTCTTTATCTTGTAATATTTTTGCTGTTTGTTCATAAATAAAATCATCATCTCTTTTATTTTGCGGTAATGTGTATTGAAATTTTTTTATAATTCTTCCAGGATCCGTTTGCAATAATAAAATTTCATCACTAAGTCTTATTGCTTCCATTAAATCATGCGTAATAAAAAGTATGCTTATCTCTTTTTTTGCAATCATATCTATCAAAATAGTTTGTAATTCTTTTTTCAATCCAATATCAAGTGCCGAAAAAGGTTCATCAAGAAAAAGTAGAGATGGCTTAACAACTAAAGCCCTAGCAAAACTAACTCTTTGCTTCATCCCACCACTTAAATCTTTTGGAAATTTATCAAAATCATCTTCTTCTAATCCAAATTTTAAAGCTATCTCTTCCGCCATTTTTTTTGCAACTTTTTTATCCCATTTTTTAGCCAACAAACCAAGAGAAATATTATCAATCACATTTTTCCATGGAAGAAGTCTATCTTCTTGAAAAGCAAAAGATTGACTTACGAATGAATTTTTTACACTACCCTCTTCCACATCTAGCAAGTCAGCACAAAGATGAAGCAAAGTTGTTTTTCCTCCACCACTTGGACCAACCACACTTAACACTTGCCCCTTATTTAAAGTAAAATTTATATCTCTTAAAATTTCTGTAAAACCAAAATGATGGTTTAATTTTTTTATTTCTAGTTTCTCCATAATTCAACCTCTCTTTTAATTGGTTCTAAAATAATATATTCTATAAACATCAACGAACCAATCATAATAACCACAAGTGCCAAAGCTGTCGGAGTATCTAATTGACTTCTTGAAACAGCAAGCAATGCACCAATACCATCACTAGTAGCAAGCAATTCTGCCATAACAACTATTTTCCAAGCCATACCAAGCCCACTTACCCAAGCAGGAAAAACATAAGAAAAAATATGCGGAAAATAAACATCAAAAAACTTCATAGACATAGGCAAATTAAAACTATCTGCCATTTGTTTTAATTCATCATCAAGTGTTCTAGCACCTTGCAATGCCCCAACAAAGACAATAGGAAAGGCAGCCACTACAACAGTAAATATTACAGTTTGATCACCCATACCAAACCATATCATTGCCAAAACTATCCAAGCAATTGGAGGCATACCTACTAAAATAGTTACAATTGGTCGACTCATCATAGAAGTCGTTGCAAAAAATCCAGCTAAAAGTCCAAGAACCGTACCTAAAGCCAAAGAAACAAAAAAGCCAACAAATGCTCTGTATAATGTTATATTTATCTCATCCCAAACACTAGAATCTTGAAGCATTAAAGATAAAGTTTCAAAAGTTTCCAAAGGAGCAGGTAAAACTAAATTTCCATACAACTGATTTCCCATATCCCAAAAAGCTACAAATAATAAAATTGAAGCAACAGACCCCAAACCACTCCAAAGATATGCTGGAAAATCTTTAATAATTTTTACTATAAATTTAAACAATTCAATCCTTTTTTAATAATAGAAGTTATCGTCAGGCAATTTTCCACCTATTGATTTTTTATTATTTTGTTTTAAAATATTAAAGAAAAATTCCAAATCTTTTTTAGAATCTTTAGCACTTACATTATCTATTTGAACATAAGAAATAGAATCTGCAACAGCATCAGCACTTAACATTGGAATAACTTTTTCCACCATTTTTCCTGCAAGTTTTGGATTTTTTTTGTACCACTCTAAAGATTTTGCATATTCTTCATTAAATCTTTTAACTATATAATCATTTTTACCAATTGCTCCAACTACTGCCATACCAGACTCTGGAATTTTTGTTTTTACTTTAAAGGTTTCGCCCCATTCATATTCAATCATATCACTTCTATATAACTGAGGAGCTACTAATTTCAAAGGAAATGAACCAGTTTTTCTTAAAGCCATAGAAGTAGCAGGTTCAGCCAATAACGCATGATCTACCCTTCTCATAATAAGCATTTGCATTGCATCTATTGGACTATTTAAATATCTTAGTTTAAAATCTTTTTTTGGATCCAAACCTTGAGCTTTTACAATCTCTTCAAATACAATGTCAGGCATATCTGCACGAAATGGCATAGCTATTTCACATCCTACAAAATCTTTTAAAGTTTTTTTTGTTTTATCTCTAGTGAGAATACCAAGTATTCCCCAAACTGAAACATTTAAAAGTTTTATATCTACACCTTTATTATATAAATTTGCACCTACATTTGTAGGAATTGCAATAAAATCAGCACCACCTCTTATAGTAAAAGCTCTAAGCTCATCTGGACTTTTCCAAAGTTTAAATTCAACTTTTTTAGCAACATCATCTAAAGCACCAGTTTCTATCATATGTATCAAAGGATGAGAAACGGATGCCATTGGACCGCTCAAAACTAATTTCTCAACTTTTGTATCTGCAGCTAAACTTATACTAAATACAAAAGTTACTGCAAGAGCTATTTTTTTTATCATTTCTTTCCCTTATATTTTCTTTTATCATATTGATAATTAATATCAAATATTATATAAAGGTAACTTTATTTTTGCTTAATATTGATAGCTATTATCATGTATATAGTGCAAAAATAGCTAAATATTTTTATAAATTAAAAAATTAAAAAAAGAATTTTATCTGGCAAATGCCCAAAGATACGACACATTTTAAAAATAAGACAGTTTTTGTCCTATTAATTATTTGAATTAAGACTAATTTTATCCTATTTAACTATAATTCCAATATCAAAAATAAAAAAGGAACTAAAATGAAAAAAAAATTAACAATATTTTTGCTATTATTTATAGCAATCGGAACACTAAATGCAAAAAGCTTAACATCTAATAATAAAGGTCAAAAATATGGCGATTTGACATCTGAATATTTTTATGGTAAAAATAGTAAAGTTTCTGTTGATGTAAGAAGAGTTGTCGCAAGTGACCCAGAAACTTCACCAAATACTTTAAAAATATTGTCTAATGATGATGATTTCGCAGTTTGGTTATTAGTAAGAAACAATTTAGGATAAAATGAAATATAAAGAATTTGAAAAAGCAGTAGATGTTTTAGGACTGATAACAAAAACCAGCAAAAGCAAAGTAAAGCAAAGATATAAAGAGTTATCTAAAAAATATCATCCTGATGTATCAGATGAAAATGAAGAAAAATTTCAAGAAATAAATAAATCATATAAAATTATTATCAAATATATGGATAATTTTAGATTTGATTTAACTAAAAACGAATTTAGAGAACAATACCCTTTTTCTGACAAGACAAAAGGTGATTGGCTCTATTATGTTTAACGCTTGATTTGAAAGACAAGTGAGTAATACAGCTTAAAAAAAAATTCCGTTTACACTCTCCACACTTGTTTTCAGAATTTGCTAGATGCTTTACTTCTTGAATACAAATAAATGTTCGTGCATTATTAATAAAAAGTTATAATCTTTTGACTTATTCACCCAAAATCCAGTAGCTTTACAATTATGCTGATGTTTGATTATATCTTCCTTTAATTCAAATCCAACTTTTAAAAATCTTTCCATAACTTTAAATGCTAAAGGTTGATACATTTTTTTTCTTCTTGTATCTCCAATTAAAATAGCACAATATTTATCTTTTTTTAAAACTCTATAAAATTCTTTTGCTACTTTTTCTATCTCATCACAAAATTCATCTAAATCATGAATATTTGATAAATCTTCTTTTATTTGTTTGTCTGAATATTTTATAATATCTACATAAGGTGGATGATTTAAAATAAAGTCAATAGATTCATCTTGTAACATTGGTAAACTTCTACTGTCGTTCAAATCTAATTTAATCTTTGGATTAAATTCACTTTCAAATTCTAAAGCAGTTTGTGTAATTTCTATAGCATTAGGATTTATATCTAAGCCTAATAAATTTCTATTTAAAAGTTTACATTCTATTGCAGTTGTTCCTCCGCCGATCATAGGATCTAATAAAAAATCATTTTCATTTGAGTATCTCATGATTAAGTTTCTTACAACTTCTGGAGCCCAATTTCCTCTATATTTACTTTTGTGTGTTGCCCAATTACCACGACGTGCAAAACTCCAAACTGTTGTACATTCTTGTTCAAAGTTTTCAGGATTAAGCTTTTTCATAATGTATTCCTTAAATATATTTAAAGAATAATATCATTATAAATTGATATTATTAAAAAGTATTGCAAATTGACATACTTTTTATTAATTTGTACATATTTTATGTAATATGTTATTTTTTAACATATCGATATTAATTACATAATCATTATGATTAAATGTTTCTTCAAGTGGATTTAATGCAGCTAGCCAACCTTTACCATCAGTAATCCATATAAATTCTATATTTTGCGATTTTACAAAATCATTAAGATATTGATATTCTCCTGCTGTTGCTTTTAGTTTAGATCCACCACCACTATAATAATTAACTTCAATTAAATATAATTTATTTGTATTTTTATTATGTATAGCAAAATCAAATCTACGACTATTTTTATCTATAGCTATTTCATAATTAAATGTTTCTAATATTCTTTTTTGGGTTGCTTGTTCAATATAATTAAAATCTTTATTTTCTTGACAAAATTTATTAAAATAACTTGATACAATATTTTCCATTAATGTGCCTGTTCTATTTTTTCTAGCATTTGTATCAAAACCTACTTCTACACCAAAACAATAATCTACTAAATTCTTTATATATTTATTTTGAAATATATCTTTTAGTCCACTTTTTCGAAAAAATATTAATAATTCATTTTTTATAGATTCATCAATTTCATTATAAAATATATGTTTTTTATTTTCAGCTATTAAGGTATCCATATTAGTGATAATTGAAGTATCATTTAATG